>DRQL01000180.1 GCA_011371465.1 Gammaproteobacteria bacterium
ATGTTCAGTGCCAAGGAGAGCGGGCGAAACCAGGTTGCTTTTTACCTGTCGAAAATGCACGAGAAGGTGCTTAACCGGCTGATGCTGGAGAAAGATCTGCGCAACGCCGTCGCCGAGGAGCAGCTGGAAGTTTATTACCAGCCGCAGGTCGATCGCAGCGGGCAGGTCATCGCCGTGGAGGCACTGCTGCGCTGGCAACACCCTGAGCTCGGTTATATCAACCCGGAAGAGTTTATTGCCATTGCCGAGGATACCGGGTTGATATTCGACATCGGTGATTTTGTGCTGCACCGGGCGGTCAGCGACGTGCTGGCGCTTGGCAGGGGCATGCGCCGCCGGCTGAAACTGTCCGTCAATATCAGCCCGCACCAGTTCCGGCGTGACGATTTCGTCAGCAAGATAAAAAGCCTCATGGAAAATTACCAGCTCGAGACTCATTTCCTGACGCTCGAGGTTACCGAAGGGATTGCGATCGACAACCTTGCCGATACCATCAGCAAGTTTGAGCAGCTGCGGCACGTGGGCGTCAGGTTGTCACTGGATGATTTCGGTACCGGGTATTCGTCACTGGTGTACCTGAAGCGCCTGCCGATCGATGAGCTGAAGATTGACAAGTCTTTTGTATTCGATATCGAGGATGATCCGCAGGACGCCCTGCTGGTGCAGACCATCCTCAGGATCGCTTCCCAGTTTGGCCTGGAGACAGTCGCCGAGGGGGTCGAGACTGCCGAGCAAAGGACGTTCCTGGAAAGCGGTGGTTGCGGTATTTACCAGGGGTATTTTTTCAGTCGGCCGCTGCCGCTGGAACAACTGGAGGAATACCTCGATGCCCGCCGTGCAGCGGCGCCGGATACGGCTCGGCGGCAGCTGCTGAAAGTGGAAAGCTGACGTATCGGGTGCCCGGCCGGTTGTCGCATTGCCTTCCTTCCCTGGTGGGATGAAAGCCCGGCTTCTGCAAGCCACACATAGCCGCCCCGTTTGCCCTGTGCTTAACCCGTACAAAACGGGATGAAGACCCCTACCTGCAAATTGTGTACAATCGCGCCTCATTTTTCCGGGATTTCCCAATCCCGACGGTTGCTTACTGAATACCAGAGGAAACGAGCATGGCAGAATTATCCCGCGAGCAGGTCGAGGAAAAGCTCAAGGAATACATTGATCCCTACATGGAAAGGGACCTGATTGTCACGAAGTGCGTGCGCAACGTCATGATCGATGGCGACCAGGTCGTCGTCGATGTGGTGCTCGGTTTCCCGGCCGGGGGGTACCGCGAAGAACTGGCAGGCAAGTTGAAAGCACTGGTGGAGTCGATCGACGGGGTCGCCCAGGCGCGCGTCAACGTCAATACCGCCATCCAGGCGCACTCGGTGCAGAAGGGTGTGAAAACCATCAGCAGTATCAAGAATATCATTGCGGTTGCCTCCGGCAAGGGCGGGGTTGGCAAGTCGACCACCGCCACCAACCTGGCGCTGGCCCTGTCCGCCGAGGGCGCCAATGTCGGCGTGCTGGATGCGGACATCTATGGCCCCAGCCAGCCGCGCATGCTGGGTATTACCGGCAAGCCGGAGTCAAAGGACGGGCAGCGGCTGGAGCCGCTGGTGAGCTACCATATCCAGACCATGTCCATCGGCTTCCTGGTGGACGAGGAAACGCCGATGATCTGGCGCGGACCGATGGTCACCCAGGCCCTGCAGCAGCTGCTGGGCGACACCAACTGGGATAACCTGGACTACCTGGTGATCGACCTGCCGCCGGGCACCGGTGACGTACAGCTGACTCTGGCGCAGCAGGTGCCGGTAAGCGGCGCCGTGATCGTGACCACGCCGCAGGACATCGCCCTGCTGGACGCGCGCCGCGGGTTGAAGATGTTCGAAAAGGTCGAGGTGCCGGTGCTGGGTATTATCGAAAACATGAGTATCCACATCTGCAGCCAGTGCGGGCACGAGGAGCACATCTTCGGTGAAGGCGGTGGCCAGCGCATGTCGGAAGACCACGACGTCGATTTCCTCGGCGCCCTGCCGCTGGACAAAAAGATCCGTGAAGAAGTCGACAGCGGCCGTCCCTCGGTGGTTGCCGAGCCCGAGGGCCGCATTGCCCAGATCTACCGGGATATTGCGCGCCGCACGGCGGCCAAGCTGGCACTCAAGTCGAAGGATCACGCCGCGAAATTCCCGCAGATTGTCATCCAGAACAACTGACGTCGCAGTTACCTCCGCATTGTCGGATTACGCTGCGCTAATCCGACCTACAGGGCCACGGGGCACTGTACCAGGCACGTATCACGTAGGTTGGATTAGCGCAGCGTAATCCGACAAATCAGGCCAACCACGGTCATTACCGGCACGGAGCGGAATGAAGGGGAATTCCACCCCATCCAGCGTGTACCGCCACCGCCAGACACGTAGGTTGGATTAGCGCAGCGTAATCCAACAAATCTGGCCAACCACCGTCATTACCGGCACGGAGCGGAATGAAGGGGAATTCCACCCCGTCCAGCGTGTACCGCCACCGCCAGACACGTAGGTCGGATTAGCGCAGCGTAATCCGACACTGTACCATCACCAAAAATACCCGGTTCCCGGGCGCCGCTCGGCAACGGCTCTTTTTTTACCGCCCTTTTCCCGGTATCGTTGCCGCTTCATTTTTTTCACGGGGCAGCTGATGTCGATCAAGTCCGATGGCTGGATCCGCCGCATGGCGGAACAGGAAGGCATGATAGAACCCTTCGTGGCGGGGCAGATCCGGGAGCACGAAGGTACGGGCCGGGTGATTTCCTACGGTACTTCCAGTTACGGCTATGACATCCGCTGCGCGGATGAATTCAAGATCTTCACCAATATCAACTCAGCCGTCGTGGACCCGAAGAATTTCGACGACAACAGCTTTGTCAACGTCAGGTCGGACGTCTGCATCATCCCCCCCAATTCCTTTGCGCTGGCGCGCACGGTGGAGTATTTCCGTATCCCGCGCGATGTGCTGACCATCTGCCTGGGTAAGAGTACCTACGCGCGTTGCGGCATCATCGTCAACGTGACCCCGCTGGAACCGGAATGGGAAGGGCATG
>DRQL01000181.1 GCA_011371465.1 Gammaproteobacteria bacterium
GATCGGCGGCGTTATGGTGCGTCGTGCCATGGGATCGATACGGGTAATCTTGCCAATGGTCTCTATACTGCGCTGCAAATCACCACGGATTACTTCCGCCGTACGTACGCCAAGGTTGTGTTCAACCGTGGGCGTAATCATAACTTCGGGAAGCCCGCTCGCAGTCTCCTGTGATTGCGGCGCTGCCTGCTTCACCAGGTCCATACCGCAGATCGGGCAACTGCCCGGGGTTTCCTTGACAATCCCGGCGTGCATGGGACATACGTAGTGAGACTCCGGGGCAGCCTCGGTAACCGTTTCCAGCGTCGATTCGGCTGTCCGGGGTGCATCGGCCGGTTGCCAGTGGCCGACCAGGTAACCGGCAAGCCCGGCCAGCAAGGCGGTGGTCAGCAGTATTTTTGGCATTGTTATTGTCTCCCGTTTATCATGTTTACAGGCGCCATCCGCTGGTTCGCCGGCCGGCGGCCTGTTGCCCGGGGTGTTCGTTATCCAGCAGCCGCAAGCGGTACAGGTACGGCCAGAATTTCCCGGTCACCAGCAGGTTCCCGCTGTCCGTGTCGTAGGCAATACCATTGGCGACCGCTGAACTGCCCGGCCGTTGCGCCAGTGGCATCAGGCCGCGCAGGTCGATCCAGCCGGTCACCTGTCCGGAGTGTGCATCGATCCGTGCAATGCAGTCTGTCGGGTATACGTTGGCGTAGATCAGGCCTTCCACGAACTCGAGTTCGTTCAGTCCCTCTACCGGGCGACCGTGATCCGTTACCTGCAGGCTCGCAACCTGACGATACTCCGGCGCTGCATAGAACCGCAGGAACGACGAGCCGTCACTGATCACGAGCTGGTCATGGACCACCGTGTTTCCCCAGCCTTCACCGTCGAAGGTGAACTGACCGGTCCGGCGCAGGTCCGAAGGGGTGTAAAGCAATGCGGAACCGGTCTCCCAGGTCAGTTGCACCAGTTTGCGGTCATGCACCGTCAGTCCTTCGCCGAACAAGGCCTTGTCCAGGTGTCGTGCCCGGAGCACTTTCCCGGTTTCCAGGTCGAGGCGGCGAATGCTGGAGCGCCCGTGCAGGCCGGTGCTTTCATAGAGCTCCCCCCGGTAGAACACCAGCCCCTGGGTAAATGCATCCGGGTCGTGCGGATAGCGGGCGATGATTTCAAAACGCTGGGCAGGTGCCGTATCGACATGCGGCAGATACTCCACCGCGGGCTGACAGGCATGTTCGGAGAGAGAGGTATTCGTTTCCTGTGCGTGACCGACGCCGGCAGGCAAAAGCACTGCCAGGAGCAGGCCTAGGGGATATAACAGACACATGACAAACCGGCATCGACAGCCATCCGGGTCGGTACTGCAGCACTCTGTTCGATCAGTCCGGTAATTCAACACGCCATCTATTACCTGTTATTCACATCTTGTCTACATCCGTTCCCAACCCTGTTCTGACGCCCTGGACCCGGCCACGGCATCGAATCAGAGAGGCCTGCGCCCCTCCGGAGGATTCCGGAAGGGCGCAGGGTAGTACTTCGACAATGTACCTGCTAGTGCAGCGAGTAGATTGCCACACCGTGATGCAGTGGATCAAACTGGTAGAGTCGCAGCCTGCGGCTGGGCTCATAGTTATAGGTGATATCCACTTTATGCATGCCCGGCGTTCCATCGTCCGCAACCGGCGGCACCGGAATCAGGCCCGACAGTGCTCCCGCGTTCGGCCACAGGTAGTTACGACCAAAGGTAAAGAAGCAGCCGGAACCCAGCTGTGGCAGACCGTTGACCGGGTCATCCAGGTTACGCGGCGAGGGCTGCAGGAACTCCTCGGTTCCGCCACGATTGATCGGGAACACGTTGTCATGCCCGGCAATGGTATTGGACGGGTTATTAAACGGATCCTCTTCAGCCGGATGCCCGGGGGGGATTAGCGGTTGCGGCCCCTGCAGGGTGGTCGGATCGGTAAACTGGAACTGGTTTTCCCAGCCACGCGAGCCGCCAAAGTCCACGTTGCGATAGAAGTGCTGGAAGTGGTCACCATTGTAGACCGTCACCTTGAAGTTATACGGCCGGAGATTCCAGTCGTGGACGCTGCCATTGGCTACACCCTTGAAGCTGGCCGGCCCCATACCACTGCCTTCGCCCTGCAAGCCCTGGCGCGAACCGTAGAAGGTGTTGTTGACCAGGAACATGGTGATGGTGGCATCCGGATCGGGTTCTACACCGGCCGGCAGCTTGGTGCGATCGCGCCAGTCATTATAGGCTGCACGCAGTTGCTTCGCGGTTGTGGCCAGGTCACCCTGCGGCTTTCCGTGACCATGCTTCTTCCACTTCTTCCATTTCTTCCAGCCTTTCCTGTGCTTGTCATCGGAACTGTTGTCATCGTCGTCATTCAGCATGGACTTGAACAGATTGTACATGCGCTTGGCAGGTGACAGGTCACCGATCTGGGCAATGGCATAGGCCTTGTCATCCGGGTTGTTCTCCGGGTCGCAATCCACGTCATTGGCACCGCCTTCACAGAATGCCGAGCGTTCCCACTGCACGTAGTTCCAGCCATCGGGCCCGGCTGTTTTCAGCGCGTTCTCGATTGCCTGTACACGTGGCGGGTGAATACGCCAGCCCCAGTGATAGATCAGGTTGAAGTACTTGCCCTTGCTCTGCTTGAGCTTGATCGTGTACTTCGTGCCTTCATCCAGCATCGGGAAGAAGGTCTCGTCCATGGAAGCATGCGGTGGTCCCGTGACCTCGATTCCTTTCGGGTTGATGAAACGGTTCACATACGAAATCATCGGCGAGAAGTCTTCCATGCCGTTATTCAGGATGTGCACCTTGTAGGTAATATCCCAGGGCACTTCCTGCACGGCACTGGGATCGATGAACATGGCGTCCGCCTCGATATGCTGCCCCCAGTAGTAGATATTGATATCCGCGTTACCACCCACCAGGTTGCCGTCGCTGTCATACTCCGGGATCACCGGTGTTACGTTGACCGGACCCTGGTAGTGCAGCATGGGCAGGCCGCTGTAGGCGCGGTCGATCGGGTTGCCCTCGAGGATATCGATACCAAACTTGACCAGTTTCCGGTTGACACGACCATGGCCCTTCCTGGCCGCCGCCTCGATCTTGTCGATGATCATGTCCAGGTCATCGTCGGGGCTGCGCTTGTCGATGGACTCGGTCAATACCGGACCGTCATGCAGGTTGTACGGATTGCCCGGCGTCGACGGCATTGTGTTGGGCATTTCCCGGTTTTCGTAGTCTCTCAGGTTTTCGTACACCGTCATGAGAAAGTTCGATCCCGGCGGGTTTGCAAACGGGTCCACCGCCGGATGCTGGCCTTCCGGTGTTTTGATAATCGTGGTATTCCCCGCTTCCATACGTTCCGACACCCCGGCTTCAGGCTGTGCACACGGATGGCCAAGCCATTTGAAGACCGGGTTCGGAGAGCCGGTAGCCTTGGTCAGAAACGGGTCAAACCTGAACTCGCATTCCGCCCATGCGCTGCTGCCCAGGCTCACGCCGCCGGCAAACAAAGCAAGCGCAGCGGCCAGGCGCGCTTTAACAAAAGGTCTTTTGTGCTTCATTGATTTTTCACCTCCTCCCCGGCCACAACGCTTTTATACGCGTCGACTGCAGGGGATATTGTGTAATGTGTAATCATCAGATCAGTTTCCTCTGAACGACGGGACATCAGACACTGTGCATATCGACCAGGAACGGCAGATGGTGCTTGCCGGTCGCCAGTCTCGCCACGGGTTCCGCGATGAACAGCGGCTGCAGCTGGCTGGGTTTCTTGGTCCAGCGCCCGGTTTTTTCGTTGCCTATCCATGTCAGGCCGTACAGGCTGCCACGTGCGTTAAAGGAGGCAAGAATCTCCCGAATGTCTTCCGGTTCGCCGGTGAAGAAACGCCAGTCGGCACCGTGTTTCTCCGCCAGTTCCCTGAGCGCGTCCGGCGTATCCCGCCGCGGGTCAGTGGTAACGGTGTACATGTGTACGTCCTGGCCCACCTTGCCGATACGATCGTTGATGATTTCACGTACTTTGGTGAGATTGTTCAGCACCGGGTAATACTCCTCCCCGCGTACCGAGGTGAAACTCACCAGCACCAGTTTGTCAGCGAGGAGATCCTCGTAAAACCAGGCTTTTTCCCCATGCTGGTCCCGGACGATGACCTGCGGAAACCGGCTGGCGTTCTTGCCGCCAGTGGCCCTTGGACAGGTCTTGATGGCCGGGTTGTCTTTCGCGGCATCAGGTACAACTGCCGCGCCTGCTGCCACCGGGAGAGCGGCGGCTGCACCTGCAAGAAAGTTTCTTCTCGTGGTCTTTTTCATTGTGTAAGACTCCTTGGAAATTCCACTGATAGGATTCTCGGACACGGTCCGGCCGGCACTAGCGATGCCATTTTCCGCCACCGTGATGACCGCCATTGTCGGGCACGATGTCCCAACGACCCATCATGGCGTTATCCTCGTGCACATTGTTGTGGCAGTGGATGGGATAACGACCGAGGAAATCGTCGAAGCGGTAGAACACGCGGGCGACATCATTCGGACCCAGCGTGGCCACATCCTTCCGGGAACGCAGCACACCGGTGGGTGGACGGCCGTTCCATTCGAGCACCTGGAATTCCTCGAAATGCACGTGTACCGGGTGCGCCCAGGAACTGCCCGCGTTGCGGAAGGTCCAGATCTCGGCGGTACCCTGTTTGGGCGAAGCATCGACCTTGGTCGGATCGAAGAAATCGTGGTTGATGGTCCACAGCCCCATGTCATGATCGAACACCCATTCGCGTTCGGCGACCACTTCGTCCAGGTTGACGTGCGGCAGCTTGCGGAGGAAATCCGGGATACGGCTGTTGTCCGGACCTTCCAGCGGTTTGATGCGGAACTGCATGACCGGCATGCGGTTCGGGCCTTCCAGGCGACGGCCGGTCGGTCCCTGGCCGTTGACCTGTTCCATGATATTGACCATGTTGACGCTGTCGCCTACACGGTAGCGAGAGAAGTCGATAATCACGTCCTGCCGGTTGGCCGGTCCCATGACCAGGCTGGTTACACTCACCGGCTCCTCGAGCAGGTTGCCGTCACCGGCTATCACGAACATTTCCGAATTGTCCGACATGGCCAGCTCGTAGAAACGCGACGGTCCGCCGTCCACGATGCGGAAGCGGTACTTGCGTGGCTCGACTTCCATGTAGGGCGACACCTTGCGGTTGACGGTAATCAGGTCACCCAGGTGGCCATCCGTATCGAAGATGTTGTAGGCCGGGTTGCCAAACTGGTCAAAGCGCACGTCATGCAGGATGAAATAATGGTCATACTTGCCGTAGGTGCCCGGCAGTCGCAGTGCATGCGGGTTACGATCGTTTTCGTCGCCTGAGTCCAGGTCGTCATAGAAGATCGCCATCGCGGACAGGCCGGCATACACGTTGGTGGCCGTAAAATCGGCCATGTGATCGTGATACCAGAGACTGGCCAGTGCCTCGCGCGGATTGTTACGCGCGTACATCATGGCATAGTGGTAATCCCAGAATTCACCCGGACCGGCAAAGTCCATGGGGAAGCCATCACTCTCGGAAGCGGTATGCGCATTGTGCAGGTGGGTAGTAAAGTAAGGTAGGCCAAAAGGAATGAGCGCGTTCTCGGTGGATGGCAGGTCGTTATAACGCCGGACGAACACCGGTTCACCATAGCGGGCTACCAGCGTCTCACCGGGAGTGGCGCCGTTGAACATCCACGCCAGTGACCCGAATCCCAGGGGGTTGAGCGCCGAAAGCTGCTCATGGTAATTCCACAGGCCTTCGGTCAGCCGCTGCACATAGTGTTTGACCGGCCGGAATTCGTCAAAGCGCTGGTGACGGTTCGGGTCCGGCGGCGGCGTCAGGCTGGCCGGATCGACCGGCGACATGGCCGGTGGTATGTACACCGGCGTGGTATAGGGTGTCACCGGCGGACTGTCCGGTTCGGTCATCGGACTGCGGATGCCTTCCGGGCGACACAGTTGCGCCTGCACCGCGCGCGGTATCGCCGCCCCGCCAAATATCGCCGGTGCGCTGGCTGCAGCCATGGCTCCGGCTTTGAGAACGTCTCTTCTTTTCGCCATTATTCCCTCCAACTCAAAGAGATAGGATTAGTCGGGATTCCTGCTGTGCTGCGCTTGCCTCCAACCCGCTTCAGGCGTCTCAAGCCAGTCAATTGAGAATCTCTGCCCCGATCATGTCGCGCAAACCAGTCGAACTCCCTGTTTGTTATGATTTTTCATTTACTTACGGAAAAATCACCAGTTTTTGAGAGCGCTGTACAGCCGCCATCGGCTCCCGCTTTGGTGAATCCCTCAACCCCCGGGTTCCACGCGACTCGTATTCTTGTCCGGGGGTTCACTTATTGTCTGTGACTTTTCATCCAAAAATCCCGGAATAAGCTGGTGAATATCTGTCCGGTGGCAGGCGTTGCAACGGGAACCCCTGAATGTATTAAAACGCACATATTTTTGTCGCGGTGCTGATCCATAATTAAAAAGTTTTACCTTTCACCGGAAACCGGACAAGTCATGTCACGGCAGGATGCCACCTCATCCGCCAGCGTCGAAAGGATTCTCATGACAGCGTTGCGCAGACAATGGCTCCGGGACAGCACTACACCGATCTGTTGCGCACTACTGGAAAGCAGTCGCCACCTGCCGGGACTGACAGGCTGCCGGAAAAGCCGCCGGCGAAGAGGTCGGCCCGATGTAGCCCGTTATTCCTGGAAAGCCACTCCGCAGCGTTCCAGGTAAATCGCGACCAGGTCCGGCCGGTCGTGCGCACACTGTTTCAGCAGTTGCAGGAACTGTTTCCGGTTCACCAGCGGCCGGTCCCCGGCATCGGAATCATCGGCCTGCGGCTCGAGGTAGCGTTGCTGAACCCCTGCGGGCACCTTGTGGAAAAGCTTGTACAGCGGCACATCCAGCGCCTTTGCGACGCGAACGATATTGGTAATGCCGCAATTGTGTTCACCACGTTCCAGCGAACCGATATAGGAACGGTTCAGGCCGCTCAGTTCAGCCAGCACATCCTGCGAATAACGCTTGCGCTCGCGAAGATCACGTATCCGCACACCCAGCACCTTACGTACATCTGCAATGGCCATATCCCCCTCCAGCTTCACACTATGTGCTACCAAAACCTTTCCGCCCCCCACAGACCCTAGCGAACGAACCAGTTCAACCCTTCCCTGGAGACCAGGTGAATGACACCGCGCAACAGACGGACACACTGCTGATTTTCGAACTCCTTGAGTATCCGGCTGACCATTTCCCGGGTTGTGCCCAGCTCACGCGCAATCTGGGCATGGGTAATTTTCAGCGGCTCCCCGCCTGATCGCTCGAACAGCTGCCCCAGCAGGCAGGCCAGTCGAAGATCCAGGCGCTGGAAAGTCACTTCCGATACCAGCTGCACGATATCCCCCATACGCTTCGACAGTATTTTCAGCAGTGCCCGGCGGAATTCCCTGGATTCGTCAATGGCGCGGTCAAATTCCCGCCGGCTCAGGGTCAGTGCAACCAGGTCGGTCTCGGCCACTACCTCGGCCGGGAACCCTTCATCCCATAACAGGCACTGCATGCTGAGTGCGCAGAGTTCTCCGGGGGTGACGCGATACAGGGTAATTTCGCGACCGGCCGGCGAATGTTTGAATACTCGCACTGTGCCCTGCAACAACCACATGAAATTCTGGCAACGTTCCGTTTCCCGGATCAGCCGGGCACCTGCCGGAATCTTTACCTGCTGCGCAGAAGCCAGGACCACCTCTGTAATCGGGCTCAACAGGTCTTCCACTTCCGGATGATCTTCCAGAAGATTCCGGTTAGTTTCGATGATGGTATTCATTCGTTTGCCCCCCGCCTGTTGCCGGAGCGGTAAAAACGGTTAACTAAGGGTTTTCACCTATCTCTGACATCCGCATTGGATAATAGCATGATCATTCTGTGCTTAAGCGCACATAGAAACCGGTTACGCAGGCGCTACACCAGCGGGATTAAACCATTCCTGCTCTGCGGCCGATAACGACGATAAGAACATGTTTTTTAAGGAATGGACGAATGCAGGACCTTACCTGCAACCGTAGCATGGCAACCGGGCAGGCAAGCATGGGAACGGAATCACGCAAACGGCTGGACGAACAGGATACCGATTCGGTTTCGGCGGGGCTGGCGCTGCTCGACGAACTGCCGCAGCTGCCCGCCGCCATCCACCAGCTGTTTGAAGCCCTGTCAGACGACGACATCGACCGGCACCAGCTGGCCGGCATCCTGGACCAGTGTCCGTCACTGGCCGCCAAACTGGTCGGACTCGCCAACAGCGCCTATTTCAGCCGCGTGTCGACCATCAACAGGGTGTCGGACGCCATTTTTGTGATCGGTTTTCGTACCGTGCGCAGCCTGGCGACCGCGACTGCCCTGCAGGAACCCTTTTCCAATAACCGTTGCCCTTCCTTTCAGCCGGGACGATTCTGGCTGCACGCCGCACTGACCGCGCACGTGGCCAGAGAACTGGCCAAAAAGTCCTCCCCGGTGCTCGCAGTGAGTCCCGACGAAGCCTATCTCGCCGGCTTGCTGCACGGCATCGGACTGCTGGCCATGGCCCACCTGTTTCCACAGGAACTGGACCAGGTGCTGACCAGCAGCGGTGGGCAGACCGGTACATTGACCGTGCACATGCAGCAACAATTCGGAGCGTCCCACCACACGGTAGGCGCGGCCCTGCTGCGACACTGGCATCTACCGGAACTGTTCAGCTGCACGACCGAACACTACGGCAACCCGGACTACCAGGGCGATTGCTGGATGGCCTGTC
Source organism: Gammaproteobacteria bacterium (assembly GCA_011371465.1). GTDB lineage: Bacteria > Pseudomonadota > Gammaproteobacteria > DSM-19610 > DSM-19610 > Thiogranum. Next base: position 8,821 of record DRQL01000181.1, read on the forward strand.
GGCTGATCGCGGTCGCGCACGAGTGGGCCGACCATGTCATTCACCGGGACCAGCAGCACGCCTTTGACCAGCATGGCCTGAATCTTCTCGGTATCCGGCCGGAGGACAGCGAAGCGATAGCCGGCGCCTGTCTCGAACAACTGGAGAACTTTACCGGCCTGGCCGAACTGATCAGCGGGGAAGCACCCGAATTCTGTGATCCGGAAACCGTGGCCGATGCCGCCGTGGAACTGAAAGACCGGCTGGTCGATACCATCGAATCCCTGTCGTCACTAAGCGCGCTTACCGAAATCAATATCCAGGACCGCGGTGAAGAAGCGGTGCTGCGCGGCGCACTCAAGGTGCTCATGGCCAACCAGGACATGCAGCGTTGCTCGATCTTCCTGGTGGAAGGCGATGAGCTGCTGAATGCCGCCGGGCTGAGCTGGTCGGAGCAAAACGAGAGTGACCGGAAAAAGACACCGGCAGCCGTGTCCACGCACCGTTTCCGGGTTGGTGAAGGCCTGATCGGCCTGGCTGCGAAAACCGGCGAGATCCAGCACTGCCGGGACTGCAGCGTGGATCCCCGCTTCCAGCAGAAACAGGCGGATACCGACGCCGGGCTTGGTTCCATTATCAGCGTGCCCATCTGTTTCCAGGACACGACCCTGGGCGTACTCAATATTTCCCACCGCCAGGCCAATATTTTCTCGGAGTGGGACGAGCGTTTCCTGTACGTGTTCTGCAACATGCTGGGGCAGTTGATCAAGTCCAACCGCCTGCTGAGGAAGATGGAACACGAAATCGAGCAACGCACCCTGGAACTGCAGGTGGCCCTGGAACGCGCGGAATCACTGAGCATTCTCGACGGTCTTACCGGCGTACACAACCGGCGTTATTTCATCAGCAACTTCAGCACGCTGATCGAACAGTGCGCGCGCTACCGCCACAAGCTGGCGCTGCTGATGATTGATGTCGATGATTTCAAACAGATCAACGACAGCTATGGCCACCTCGAAGGAGACCGCATTCTGAAAGCGATCGCCAGTGTTCTGAAACACTGCGCCAGGGGCGCGGATATTATCGCCCGCTTTGGTGGCGAGGAATTCATCGTTGCGCTGCAGGACACAGACTGCGAAGGCGCCAGCCAGGTGGCCGGCCGTATCCAGGACGAGATTCGCCTGCTGTCCTGCGGACAGGGCGACAACCGACGTGGCGTAACGGCCAGTATCGGCGTGTCCTGCTACGCGCGGCCCGGGAACATGCCGATCAAGACACCGGAACAGTGGATTCAGGAAGCGGATGAAGCCCTGTATCGCGCCAAGCACTCCGGCAAAAACCGCATCGCGGTAACCGTCGCGGATGCGCTGTAACAGACCCTGGCAGGCTGCTGAACAAGCCGGCTAGGTCGCTGCCCCTTCGC
>DRQL01000182.1 GCA_011371465.1 Gammaproteobacteria bacterium
TCGTAGCTCTCCTCGACAGATGTATTGATTCTTCCTGCATCCGCGGTCCCGGTATCCAGGCAGAATGACGGGGTCCACCGGAAGATTGTAAGCACAACCGGCATTTGTTCAAGGGATAGACCTTCGTCCCGGAAAATCTGCACACTTCCTCGTTGGAAAATCAACGCCGTAGAACTATGCTGCATTAATATGACCAGTAACGTGAAGTGCAGCCACATAATCCGTTATTTTCCCGGATTGCTATTCGCGGTACCGCTCGTGCTGTCAGCCGGAGAGACACAAACGTACACCGATCCGGACACCGGCCTGCTGTCCTGGCAGGTCCGCGAACCTGGCTTCAGCATGCAGCTGCTGCAACTGTTACCGGATTATGTCCGGGCGACGTACATGGCACGCGGACTTCCTCCCGACCTGGTCGAGACCGTGGCGGGATATTGTGTGTTCGGCACTATTATTACCAATGACTCGCAACACCGACTTTCCTACCGCGTAGCCGACTGGCGTTATATTACTTCAGATGGCAAGGCACACCGGCTGAAGACCAAGACGCAGTGGGTCTCTGAGTGGAAGGAGCGTGGCGTGGCGTTCCGCTGGTCGATACTGCCGGACGACCAGACCTTCGAACCGGGCGACTGGAGCCAGGGCTTTACCACGATTGCCCTGCCGCCCGGCAGTACGTTTGATCTTGTCTATTCCTGGAGGTACCAGGGTGAAACCCGTGAAGGAAAACTGGAGGGTCTGCGTTGTGCGCCTGCTGCACTGCCGGACTCCTGAACGCCGGCGCTGTATGGCGCTGCTGCTCGCGGTCCTGTTGCCGCAGGGTCTTGTACAGGCACAGTTGCCGGTACCGGAGCTCAATCATCAACTGACACAACTGGCGGCGCCCGTTGCAGCGCCGGATTTCATCCTGAAGGATATGGATGATGAGTCCCATTCGCCTGGCCGCTACCGGGGCAAAGTGGTGATGGTGAATTTCTGGGCGACCTGGTGCCCGCCGTGCCGGCGTGAACTGCCGTCGATGGAGGCGCTGTACCAGGTCTTCAGGGACGATGGTTTTACGGTGCTGGCCATTAACCAGTGGGAGTCACCGGACCATGTGTTTGCCTACATGGGCCAACTTGACGTCGAGCCGTCGTTTCCCATCCTGTTTGACCGGGACAGTGCAGTGTCACAACGCTACGGTGTTAAGGGATTGCCGACCACGGTGCTGATCGACAGGCGCGGGCGCGTGGTGTACCGCGCGGTGGGTGGCCGGGACTTCAACCACCCGGAAGTGCGCGCCATTATCCGGGGATTGATCGATGCGGATGTAACGGGGCCTTCCGCGATACCGTCACGCTGAACCGGCCCCTACCCGTACCGCGGTACCCGTTTCGAGACCAAGCGCACGGACGGCGTTTCCCTCTGCCAGGGCAATCTCCACCAGTCCGCTGGAGTTCCCGTACCAGAACGGCTGGCCGGGTTCGGCCTCACCGAAGGTGCGCCTGAATTCGCAGCGTTTTCCTGCCACTTCAATGACCTGGCTGGTGCTTATGCCTGCAGCGCGCAGGCCGGTTACCGCGTTGCCGAAATGATCGAGGTACACGATTTCCGCCAGGTCCTCCGGCCAGTCGGGGGTGACCAGCCGAGCCGGGTCCAGTGCTTTGCCGGGCGGTGATTCGCCGCGGGCCAATCGTGCGGCTACGGGGGCGAACAGGTCGCGGCCGTGGAAGCTGCTGGATAACTGCTCGGGGCGCCAGTCGATGCGGAATGCCTGCACGTCGCTGCAGCGGCGGACGAGCACAGAAAACAGGCCGTTGTCTGGACCGACGTACCAGCGTCCGTCGCAGCGCACTACCGTTGCTCCCCGCTCGGTCCCGACGCCGGGATCGACGACGCAGAGGCATACGCTGTTTTCGGGGAGGTACTGGCTGTAGGCCGGCAGCAGGTAGGCGGCGGCCCTGACGTTGAACGCAGGCAGGTCGGGAAAAATGTCCACCACCGGGGTACCGGGCGTATCTCGATAGAGTACTGCGCGCATCTGGCCCAGGTAGGGATCGGCTACGCCGAAATCGGTGAAGGTTGCGATCATGACGCCATGATAGCGCACCCTCGATGGCCTGTGCCCGCTCGTAAAAAAGCCGGGCATTGCCCGGCTTTTACGGTTCGGTTGCTGACCGGGCCTACTCGCCGACGGCCTCGAAGTCGTCGCCTTCGGTCTGCGGACGGTCGACCAGTTCGACCAGCGCCATCGGTGCCTTGTCGCCGGTGCGGAAGCCCGTCTTGAGAATGCGAAGATAACCGCCGGGGCGATCCTTGTAACGCGGGCCGAGTTCGTCGAACAGCTTGGTGACCACTTCGCGGTCGCGCAGGCGCGAGAATGCCAGGCGTCGCTTGTGCACACTGTCGGTCCTGGCCATGGTGATCAGGGGTTCAGCGACACGGCGCAGTTCCTTGGCCTTGGGCAAGGTCGTCTGGATCACTTCGTGGCGCATCAGCGAAGCGGCCATGTTACTGAACATCGCTTTACGATGGCTGCTGTTGCGATTGAGTTTTCGCCCACTTTGACGGTGACGCATGCTGTTTTCCTATCTCTTCTTAAATGCCGACGACGGATTGCTTGTCGCTTTCCTTCAGCCCTGCCGGCGGCCAGTTTTCCAGGCGCATGCCCAGTGACAGGCCGCGGGATGCCAGGACATCCTTGATCTCGGTGAGCGACTTTTTGCCCAGGTTCGGGGTTTTCAGCAGCTCGACTTCGGTGCGCTGGATCAGGTCACCGATAAAGTAAATACTTTCTGCTTTCAGGCAGTTGGCGGAACGCACAGTCAGTTCCAGGTCGTCGACCGGGCGCAGCAGGATCGGGTCGATATCCGCTTCCGGGCTTTCCGGCTCGGCTTCTTCCTTGCCCTGCAGGTCGACGAATACCGAGACCTGGTCCTGCAGGATGGTGGCCGCGCGACGAATCGCTTCTTCCGGGTCCAGCGTGCCGTTGGTTTCGATTTCGATAATCAGCTTGTCGAGGTTGGTGCGCTGCTCGACACGTGCGGCATCCACGTTATAGGACACGCGCGACACCGGTGTGAAACTGGCGTCCAGCTGCAGCGAGCCGATCGGTTTGCTTTCGTCTTCCCGGTCAGCAGCGCGTACGGTGGCCGGTTCGTAGCCACGACCCATTTCCACTTTCAGGCTCATGTTGAGCTCGCCACCCTCGGTGAGGTTGGCAATGACATAATCGGGGTTGATCACCTCGATATCGTGGTCCAGCACGATATCACCCGCCGTTACCTGACCCGGGCCTTTCTTGCTGAGCCGCAGGGTGGCTTCGTCACGGTTATGCATCTGCAGCGCAACCCCTTTCAGGTTGAGCATGATTTCCATGACATCTTCCTGCACGCCCTCGATGGCGGAATACTCGTGCAGCACGCCTTCGATTTCCACGCCCGTGACCGCACAGCCCGGCATGGAAGACAGCAGGATACGACGCAGCGCGTTGCCCAGCGTGTGGCCGAACCCGCGTTCCAGCGGTTCCAGAACGACTTTCGCGGTACGTTCGTTGACCTTCTGGACGTCTACAATACGTGGTTTCAGAAACTCGTTGACCTTGCCCGGCATGAAATGTCCTCTTACCTGTTGGCTTACTTGGAGTACAGCTCGACGACGAGATGCTCGTTAATCTCTGCGGGGAGATCCGAACGCTCGGGACGCGCCTTGTAGGTGCCTTCCAGTTTCTTCGGATCGACTTCTATCCAGTCGACAAAGCCGCGCTGCTCGGCAACTTCCATCGCAGACTGCACGCGCAGCTGCTTGCGTGATTTCTCGGCAATGCTCAGGCTGTCATTCGGCTGAACCTGGTAGGAAGGGATGGTGACGCGTTTGCCGTTGACCATGACGGCATTGTGGCGCACCAGCTGACGCGCCTCGGGACGCGAAGCGGCAAAACCCATGCGGTACACGACGTTGTCCAGCCGGCCTTCCAGCAACTGCAGCAGGTTCTCACCGGTGGAACCCTTGCGCTGGGCCGCACTCTGGTAATAGTTACGGAACTGACGCTCCAGCACACCGTAGATGCGGCGCATTTTCTGTTTTTCACGCAGCTGCGCGGCATAATCCGACAGGCGCCCGCGGCGCTGACCGTGCTGCCCCGGCGGGAAGGCGCGGTTCTCTACCGAACATTTGCTGGTATAGCACTTCTCGCCCTTGAGGAATAACTTGGTGCCTTCCCGGCGACACTGGCGACACTTGGGTCCAACGTACTTTGCCATTTGCTCTCCTCCGCCTAAACGCGCCGCTTCTTGGGCGGACGACAACCGTTGTGCGGAATCGGGGTCACATCGGTAATGTTAGTAATCTTGTAGCCGGCGTTGTTCAGTGCGCGCACCGCAGACTCGCGGCCCGGACCGGGGCCCTTGACCTCGACCTCGAGGTTTTTCAACCCGTACTCCCTGACCATCTCGCCCACGCGTTCAGCAGCGACCTGCGCGGCGAACGGCGTGCTTTTGCGCGAACCGCGAAAACCGGAACCGCCGGCGGTCGCCCACGCCAGTGCATTACCCTGACGATCGGTAATGGTCACGATGGTGTTGTTGAAGGACGCGTGAATATGGGCGATCCCGTCGACCACGTTCTTTTTGACCTTCTTGCGCTTGGTGCCTGAAGCCGGCTTAGCCATGTTGAATACCTGTTTCCAGCAATTTATTTACGAATCGGGCGCCGCGGACCCTTGCGGGTACGTGCGTTGGTGCGGGTACGCTGGCCACGCAGCGGCAAACCGCGACGGTGGCGCATGCCGCGATAGCAACCCAGGTCCATGAGACGCTTGATGTTCATCGACAGGGTGCGGCGCAGATCGCCCTCTACCGTATATTTGGTGACTTCACCACGGATAGACTCGATCTCCGGCTCGGAAAGATCCTTGATCTTGGTGGCCGGGTCGATGCCACAGGCATCGCAGATCTTGCGCGCAGAGGTCGCACCGATGCCATAGATGGCGGTCAGCGCGATGGCTGCGTGTTTCTGTGGTGGAACGTTAATTCCGGCTATACGAGCCATGAATCCTATCTCCTCAGCGAGGCATACCGGTCGCGAGTTATCGAACCCGCTACAATACCGGATAAAGCCCCATATTTCAAACTAAAAACCGACAATGGCTACTTGCAGGCACCCTGGCGCTGCTTGTGGCGGCCGTCCTTGCAGATGACCCGAACCACGCCCTTGCGACGGACGATTTTACAATTGCGACAAATGCGTTTTACCGATGCACGTACTTTCATGATCTCCCCTGTTTAACTCAGTACCGGGGCTAGCGCAGCAGTCCCGGGCGGCCGTGTCCTTTCAGATTGGCCTTTTTCATCAACCCTTCGTACTGGTGCGAAACCATGTGTGACTGCACCTGGGCCATAAAATCCATGACCACGACCACGATGATCAGCAGGGATGTGCCGCCAAAATAGAAGGGCACATTCCAGTACAAAATCAAAAACTCCGGCAGCAGGCAGACCGCTGTGATGTACAGGGCACCTGCCAGTGTCAGCCGCGTCATGACCTTGTCGATATAACGCGCTGTCTGCTCACCGGGCCGGATGCCGGGAATAAAGGCGCCGGATTTCTTCAGGTTATCCGCCGTCTCCTTCGCGTTGAAGACAATGGCGGTATAAAAAAAGCAGAAAAAGATAATCGCCATGGCATAGAACATGATGTACAGGGGCTGCCCCGGCGACAGGGATGACGAAATATCTTTCAGCCAGCCCATGCCTTCATTACTGCCAAACCACTGTCCGGCCGTGGCCGGGAACAGAATAATACTGGAAGCGAATATCGGCGGGATGACACCGGCCATATTCAGCTTCAGCGGCAGATGCGTGCTCTGTGCCGCGTACATCTTGCGGCCCTGCTGCCGTTTGGCGTAGTTCACGGTAATACGCCGCTGCCCGCGTTCCACGAATACCACGAAAGCGGTAACCGCCAGCGCCATGGCAAACAGGAACAGGATACTCAGGGTATTCATTTCGCCGGTACGCACCAGTTCCAGGGAGCCGCCGATGGCCGCCGGCAGGCCCGCAACAATACCCGAAAAGATAATGATCGATATGCCGTTACCGATACCGCGCTCGGTCACCTGCTCACCCAGCCACATCAGGAACAGGGTTCCGGTCACCAGGCAGGCCACCGAGGAAATCACAAACGGCATGCCCTGCAACATCACCAGCGGCGAGCCGCCGACCACCTGCCCCTGCAGGGCGGTGGAAATCCCGATTGCCTGGAAGGTTGCCAGCACCACCGTGCCGTAGCGCGTGTACTGGGTAATCTTGTGACGACCCGGTTCACCCTCTTTCTTCAGCTGTTCCAGGGCGGGCACGGTAAACGACAGCAACTGCATGATGATCGATGCCGATATATAGGGCATGATCCCCAGCGCAAACAGGGACAGGCGTTTCAGCGCACCGCCCGAGAACATGTTGAACATGTCCAGGATGGTGCCTTTCTGCTGTTCGGCCAGCGTTTCCAGCACCACCGGGTCGATACCCGGCAGCGGAATAAAAGAGCCGATGCGGAATACAATAATGGCGCCGAGCACGAAGAAGATGCGCTGACGCAATTCCGTCAGCTTGCTCATCTCGCCCAGCCCTGCACCCATGCCCGGAGCAGCCATCAGAACGCCCGCCCGCTCACGTTACTCTTCTACCTTGCCGCCGGCGGCTTCGATCGCCGCACGCGCACCCTTGCTGACACCAATGCCACTGACCGTGACGGCCTTGCTGATCTCGCCGGACAGCATGATTTTGGCAAACAGCGTGTTCTGTTTGATGATACCCGCGGCTTTCAGTGCCGCCAGGTCGACCGTATCGCCATCCACCAGCGCCAGCTCGCCCAGGCGCACTTCTTCGGTCACCCGGGAAACGCGTGAGCTGAAACCGACTTTCGGCAGTCGCCGCTGCAGGGGCATCTGGCCGCCTTCGAAACCGATCTTGTGGAAACCGCCGGAACGGGACTTCTGGCCCTTGTGGCCGCGCCCGCCGGTCTTGCCCAGGCCCGAACCGATGCCGCGCCCGCGGCGCTTGCCTTCGGGCCGGCTGCCGGCCGAGGATTTCAGTGTATTCAGTCGCATGTCAGGCGTCCTCTACCTGTACCAGGTAATAAATCTTGTTGATCATGCCGCGGTTCTCGGGGGTATCCGCGACCTCGACCGTATGACGAATGCGACGCAGGCCGAGACCGGCTGCACACGCCTTGTGGGATTTAAGTCGTCCACTGGTGCTCTTCACCAGGGTTACTTTCAGTGTCTTGTCAGCCATGGCTTACCCCAGGATCTCTTCAACCTTTTTGCCGCGCTTGGCAGCGATCATTTCCGGCGAACTCATTTCGGACAGGCCTTTCATGGTTGCCCGCACCACGTTGATCGGGTTGTTGGTACCGATGCACTTGGCCAGTACGTCGCGCACGCCGACCACCTCGAATACCGCGCGCATGGCACCACCGGCGATGATCCCGGTACCTTCCGAGGCCGGCTGCATGTACACCCGGGCGGCACCGTAGTCGGCCATGATCGGGTACTGCAGGGTGCCGTCTTTCAGGGCCACCTGCTGCATGTTCTTGCGGGCGTTTTCCATGGCCTTCTGGATGGCAACCGGCACTTCACGCGCCTTGCCACGGCCAAAGCCGACCTTGCCTTCCCCGTCACCAACGACCGTCAGGGCTGCAAAACCGAACTGGCGACCGCCCTTGACTACCTTGGCGACGCGGTTGATACCGATCAGCTTTTCCTGCAGACCATCTGAATTCTGTTGATTGTCGAATTGCGCCATAGTGCAAACCCTTGATTAGAATTCCAGACCGTTTTCACGCGCGGCATCCGCCAGCGCCTTCACACGGCCGTGATATTTAAAACCGGAACGGTCAAACGCGACCTGGCTGATGCCGGCGGCCTTTGCGCGCTCTGCTACAGCCTTGCCGATGGCGGCGGCTGCAGCGCTGTTACTGGTGCTGCTGAACTCCTTGCGCAATTCCTTGTCCAGCGTCGAAGCACTCGCCAGCACCTTGTCTCCGGTGCTGTCGATGATCTGCGCATAGATATGGCGCGGCGTGCGGTTGACGCACAGGCGTACCCTGCCCAGTTCGCGGATCCTGGCGCGGGCTTTCCTCGCGCGGCGCAGTCGTGATGCTTTCTTGTCCATACTGATACCTTCGAATCTGACCTATTTCTTCTTGGCTTCCTTACGCACGATGACTTCATCGGCGTATTTCACACCCTTGCCCTTGTAGGGTTCCGGCGGACGGTAGGCGCGGATTTCCGCTGCCACCTGCCCGACCTGCTGCTTGTCTGTGCCCTTGATCACGACTTCCGTCTGACTGGGCGTCTCAACGGTAACCCCTTCCGGCACCACGTAGTCCACCGGGTGCGAAAAACCCAGCGTCAGGTTCAGCTTCTGGCCCTGCGCCTGGGCCCGGTAACCGACGCCGACCAGTTCCAGTTTCTTTTCAAAACCCTGGCTGACACCCACCACCATATTGTTCACCAGTGCCCGGGTGGTTCCTGTCAGCGCCATCGCTGTCTTTGAACCGTCTTTGGGTGCAAAGCTCAGCACATTGTCTTCCTGCGAAATACCCACAGAGGCGTGAATATCCCGCGACAGTGAACCCTTGCTACCCTTGACAGTAATCGCCTGGCCATTGATGCTGATTTCAACACCCTTTGGCAACTCAACCGGTTTTTTTGCAACTCTGGACATGATCTGTACTCAATTCAGGATACGTAGCACAACACTTCGCCACCCTCGCCGGCGGCGCGTGCAGCCCTGTCACTCATAACACCCTTGGATGTCGATACAATCGCAACACCCAGTCCGCCCTGCACTTTGGGCAACTCATCACTGGCCTTGTAGATACGCAGACCCGGGCGACTGATGCGCTTCAGCATGTCGATGACAGGCTGACCTTCGTAATACTTGAGCTCCACGCTCATTACCGGCTTGCCGTTTTCCTCGCTCACCTGGAAATCCGCAACATAGCCTTCATCCTTCAGCACGCTGGCGATGGACTGCTTGAGTTTTGAAGCCGGCATGGATACCGCCACCTTGCCTGCGCGCTGGCCATTACGAATGCGCGTCAGCATATCGGCGATTGGATCGGTCATCATAGTTCTGTACCTCTGTCCTGTCTCTGCGGTTACCAGCTGGCCTTGACCAGGCCCGGGATATCACCCTGCATGGCATGTTCGCGCAACTTGTTGCGCGCCAGCCCGAACTTGCGGTAGTAACCGTGCGGCCGGCCCGTTATCCGGCAACGATTACGCTGGCGACAGGGACTGGCATCACGCGGCAGCGCCTGCAACTTCAGCTGTGCGTCATAACGTTCTTCATCCGACTTGTTGACATCATTGATGATAGCCTTCAGTTCGGCACGCTTCCTGGCGTACTTTTTCACCATTTTTGCGCGCTTGATTTCACGCTGGATCATACTGCTTTTTGCCATGAAGTCTGTTCCTCAGTTCTTGAACGGGAAGTTGAACGCCGCCAGCAGCGCGCGCCCTTCCTCGTCGGTTTTTGCCGTGGTGGTGATGGCGATATCCAGCCCACGTAACGCATCAATCTTGTCGTAATCCACTTCCGGGAAAATAATCTGTTCCTGGACGCCCATGTTGTAGTTGCCGCGTCCGTCGAACGATTTCGGACTCATGCCGCGGAAGTCACGTACGCGCGGGATCGCGATATTGATCAGGCGATCCAGGAATTCGTACATGCGTTCACTGCGCAGCGTCACCTTGCAGCCGATCGGCCAGCCTTCACGCACCTTGAAGCCGGCAACCGACTTGCGCGCCTTGCAGACAATCGCCTTCTGCCCGGAGATCTTCTCCATGTCGCTGACGGCGTGTTCCATGACCTTGCGGTCACCCAACGCTTCACCGACGCCCATGTTCAGGGTTACCTTGGTAATACGCGGCACTTCCATCACGTTTTCGTAGCCAAACTGCTCGGTGAGCTTTTTGACTACTTCACTTTTATAGATATCTTTTAACCTGGCCATCTCAGCGACTCACCCTCAAACGTCCACGACTTCATCGTTGGACTTGAATACGCGCACCTTGCGCCCGTCTTCCAGAATCTTGAAGCCGACGCGGTCACCCTTCTTGGTGTGCGGGTTGTACAACATGACGTTGGACACGGCGACCGGCATTTCCTTTTCGACAATGCCGCCCGGGACGCCGGCCTGCGGGTTGGGCTTGGTGTGCTTCTTGACGATATTCACGTTTTCCACCACCAGCTTGTCCACGTCCGGCAGAACGCGCAGCACGGTTCCGCGCTTGCCGCTGTCCTTGCCAATCTTGACGATGACGTCATCACCTTTTTTGATCTTGCGCATAATCCTGTCTCCCGCCTACAGCACTTCCGGCGCCAGAGAAATAATTTTCATAAACCGCTCACTGCGCAGTTCGCGCGTAACCGGGCCGAAGATACGGGTACCGATGGGCTCGAGCTTGGTGTTCAGCAAAACAGCGGCGTTGCCGTCGAAGCGGATCAACGAACCGTCGGGACGACGCACACCCTTGGCGGTACGTACCACCACGGCGTTATAGACTTCGCCTTTTTTTACCTTGCCGCGGGGAATCGCCTCTTTCACACTGACCTTGATGATGTCGCCGATATTCGCATAACGGCGGTGCGAACCACCCAGCACCTTGATGCACTGCAGACGGCGTGCTCCGCTGTTGTCTGCCACATCGAGTTTGGTTTGCATCTGTATCATGACTTAATTCCCGTTCAAGCAACTTCAATAAGGTTCAATCAGCCTGCCGGCCGTTCAACAACTTCCAGCAGCTGCCAGGACTTGGTTTTGGAGATCGGGCGGCACTGCCGGATCGTCACCGTGTCACCCTGCCTGCATTCATTGTTTTCGTCATGAATGTGCAGTTTGGTGGAACGGCGGATATATTTCCCGTACAGCGGGTGGCGCA
>DRQL01000183.1 GCA_011371465.1 Gammaproteobacteria bacterium
AAGGACTGTTCCTGACCTGGCGGTTACCGCTAGCAGACTGATATTTCAGTAATTCCCGTAATCGGGCGCCTGGGCGCCGGGTACGCGGCATTTGATTTTTGACCCCGGGACAGCTACGCTACGCCGCTATTTTCAAAGGCTTGCGGGAGACATGCATGCGTACGACACTGGTAGCCGGGAACTGGAAACTGAACGGGTCCCTGGAGAGCATCAAACAACTGGTTGCCGGCATTACGGCAGGTGCCGGTGACACCGGTGACACGCAGATTGCGGTCTGCCCGCCATTCGTCTATATCCCGCTGGTGAGCAACCTGCTGGCAGACAGCAAGGTGGCCGTTGGCAGTCAGGATATCAGTGACCAGGAATCGGGCGCCTTCACCGGCGAAGTGTCCGGGGCCATGCTGAAGGATTTCAGCTGCACCTATGCCATCGTCGGGCATTCGGAGCGTCGCGCCCTGTATGGCGAAGACGACGAGTTCACCGCGCGCAAGTTTGCAGCGGCGCGCAAGGCCGGCCTGACGCCCATCCTGTGTGTCGGCGAGACCCTGGAAGAGCGTGAGCAGGGCATCACCGAAGACGTCGTGGCGCGGCAGCTCGATGCAGTGATCGCACTGGAAGGCATCGCAGCCATCGGCGAGGCGGTCATCGCCTACGAACCCGTCTGGGCCATCGGCACCGGCAAGACCGCGTCACCACAGCAGGCGCAGGACGTGCACGCATTCATACGCGGCAAGCTCGCGGGCCTGGACAAGGCGGTGGCGGACAAGGTGCAGATCCTGTACGGCGGCAGCGTCAAGGGCAGCAATGCGAAAGAACTGTTTTCCATGCAGGATATCGATGGTGGCCTGATTGGCGGCGCTTCCCTGGCGGCCGATGATTTCCTGGCGATCTGCATGGCCGGTACATAACGCACTTGGTTTTCGGGCAGGGTATATGTTTACAGCATTATTGATTCTTCAGGTGGTCATGGCACTGGCCATTATCGGGCTGGTGTTATTGCAGCAGGGCAAGGGCGCGGACATGGGGGCGGCCTTTGGTGCCGGCGCCGCCGGGGCGGTGTTTGGCGCGCGCGGTGGCGGTTCTTTCTTTACCCGTGCCACGGCGATACTGGCAACCGGTTTTTTCATCAACAGCGTACTGCTGTCTTCACCGCTGGTGCGTGAAGTCCAGGACGGGTCTGCGACCGTTACCGCTACGGTGCCTGTACCGTCAGGCGAAGCGCCCGTCGAGCAGAAGGTTGATACGGAGAACATCGATCTGCCGCCGGCGGACCTTCCGGAGGCGGCAACGCCGGCAGAGGATGCTGCGGCTGAACCCTCGGACCTGCCCGATGTGCCGGTAACGGATAAGGCGGATACTGCTGAGACGGGCAGTGATGCGGAAGCGTCCGGCGGTGCAGAGAAGTCCGACAGCAAGCAGCAGTAACTTCCCAGCATTATGCCGACGTGGTGGAATTGGTAGACACGCTATCTTGAGGGGGTAGTGGCGAAAGCCGTGCCGGTTCGACTCCGGCCGTCGGCACCATTTACAGATACAGGTTCCGGGCAGGTACACGATGATGAGCACCGATGCAGCGCTTCCTCCCGGCATTCATTTCTACGACCTGCACCCGGCAGCGGCGGATTTCCGCTCCGAGATACTGACCGGCCTGGCCCGCTCGCCCCGGCAGCTGTCACCCAAGTTTTTTTATGACCAGCGCGGTTCACAGCTGTTCGACGCCATTACCGACCTGCCCGAATACTACCCGACACGTGCAGAACTCAGCATCCTGAAACGACACGGTGAGACCATAGCGGATTTCCTGGGCAGGGACTGCCTGCTGCTGGAGCTCGGCAGTGGCAGCAGCCGCAAGATCCGCGTGCTGCTGGATGCGCTGCGGCCCGCTGCCTACATGCCCATGGATATCTCCCGGGAACATCTGCTGGATTCGGCGCAGGCGCTGGTGGCGGATTACCCGGAACTGGAGGTGCACGCGGCCTGTGTCGATTATGCGACGGACCTGGAACTGCCTTATTGCCCCGGGCACCTGCCGCGGGCAGCATTTTTCCCCGGGTCGAGCATCGGGAATTTCGAACCGGCGCAGGCGCGCGAACTGCTGCAGCGGGTAGCCGGCTACCTGGGCGAGGGCGGCCGCCTGCTGATCGGTGTCGACCTGAAAAAGGATGCCGGGGTACTGCACGCGGCGTACAATGACGAGCAGCAGGTGACGGCAGCCTTTAACCTCAACCTGTTGCAGCGTATCAACCGGGAACTGGATGCGGATTTCGACCTGCAGGCCTTTGCTCACGAGGCATTCTACAACGCCGACGAAGGACGGGTGGAAATGCACCTCGTCAGCCGGAGTGACCAGACTGTAACGGTCGCCGGGCACCGCTTTGATTTTGCGGCCGGCGAGTCCATTCACACCGAGAGTTCCTACAAGTACGACATCGATGAGTTCCTGGCGCTGGCCGGGCAGGCCGGCTTTGTCTCGGAGCAGGTCTGGACGGATGACCAGCAGTGGTTCAGCGTGCACTGCCTGCGGTGTGCCTGCACGGGACGGGCGACGGCAGGGAGTGCCGGGTGAAATCCCCGGTTCCCGCTGGCGGTATGCTTGCCCCCCGCAGGGGCATGGTTTATTTTTTCGGCTGACAAGCCGGTCTGGTTTAAAGAGGTTTTCGGATGCATATCGTCATCAAACGACTCAAACGCTGGCTGGTGCGGGCGGTGTCGGTATTCCTGCCGCAGAAGCAGGCCATTGCGCTGGATCGCTGGCGCCGTGGCCAGGAGGAATACCGCAAGTACAAAATCTGCGATTATGTCTTTGCTTCCTACGGCAAGAGTGGCCGCACCTGGATGCGGGTCATGCTGTCGCGCTATTACCAGCAGGCCTACGCCCTGCCGGAGCGCATCCTGATGGGTTTCGACAACTTTCACAGGATCAACCCGGCGGTGCCGCGCATCTTTTTCACCCACGACAACTACCTGCGCGGTTACACGGGCAACCTGGACAGCAAGAAGGACTTTTACGACAAGAAGGTGGTGCTGCTGGTGCGTCGTCCGCAGGACGTCGCGGTTTCGCAGTTCTTCCAGTGGAAATACCGCATGCGCCCCAACAAGATGGCCATGAACCGCTACCCGCCGGCCGGTTCCGATATATCGATTTACGATTTCGTGATGAACCCGGACTGCGGTGTGCCGCGCATTATTGACTTCCTGAACCTGTGGGCCAGGGAAATACCGAAGATCAAGGACCTGTTGATGGTGCGCTACGAGGACATGCGCGCGCAGCCCGAAAAGGAACTGCCGCGTATCATCCGTTTCCTGGGTATGGATCCCGATGAGGAACTGATCCGCGAGACCATCGAATTCTCGTCGGTGGACAACCTGCGCAAACTGGAAAAGGAGAACTATTTCTGGCGCAGCGGCAGCCGCGTCAAGGCCAAGGACCCCAGTAACCCGCATTCCTACAAGGTGCGGCGCGCCAAGGTGGGTGGCTACCGGGATTACTTTGATGACGAACAGGTGGCCAGGATCGATGCGCTGGTGAACGAGCAGTTGTCCGACGTGTTCGGTTACGGGGAAGAGATGTCCGGCGGTCCGTCGGGCAACGAAGCAGACAGCAAGGTGGCTTCCGGAGGCTGAGCCGCATGGAAAAATGCGCCTTTATACACACCAATGAACGGCAATGGCTGGGAGCGCAGCTGTCGGCCTATTCGATGCGCCGCAATTCGGCGCACGCGGAAGCCTTCGATATCCGCTTTATCCATGTAAAGGACTACCCGTTCCTGCAGGCCAGGGAAGGGCAGCCGTTCCTGCGCGGCGGGGTTACGCGTACCTGGCGCATGGATGACCTGCAGTCCTTTACCCCCCTGCGTTTCATGCCGCCGAAACTGATGAACCACGAGGGCCGGGCGCTGCTGGTCGACCCGGATGTCTTCGCCGTGGGCGACGTGTACGACTTGCTCAGCCGTGACATGCAGGGCAAGGGCGTGATGGGGCGCCACCGCTCGGCAAACCGGAAAAAGGCGCAGTGCGTGGCGACCAGCGTGATGCTGATGGACTGCGCCCGGCTCACGCACTGGGATTGCGAGCGGGAGTTTGGTGAACTGTTCGAGTTCACGCGGGATTACAAGGAATGGATGTGCCTGCGCCACGAACCACCGGACAATATCGGTTACCTGGAACCGGAATGGAACGACTTCGACCGGCTGACGGCCGATACCCGCATGCTGCACAATACCAAACGCAGGACCCAGCCCTGGAAGACCGGCCTGCCGGTCGACTATACGCCCGCGGACAAGCTGCGGAAATACCCGCTGCTGTCCTTCCTCAATCGCCTGCGCGCACGCCTGTTCGGCGAATATGCCTTCCTGGGTCGTTACACGGCGCACCCGGACCCGAACCAGGAACGTTTTTTCTTCGGCCTGCTGAACGAGGCGCTGGAAAAAGGGGTCATCAGTGAAACACTGCTGCGCGAAGAGATGAAACGCAACCACGTACGCCACGATGCGCTCGAACTGGCGGAACGGACCCCACCCCTGACGGTACAGACATCATGAGTACATACCTGGACTTCGACGTTCTGGAGGCGATCGATACCGAATCATTCCGCAGCCGGAAACCCTACCCCTGGGCCAACCCCGAGAAACTGATCCGGGACGAAGCCTATGAACGGTTGCGGAACAACATGCCGGATGTTTCCCTGTTTACCAACAAGTTCGGCTACCAGCGCCGCGCCGGCCAGAAGCCGCATGATCGGTATTCGCTGGAATACAGCGAAGAGAATGCCGACGCCGTGCCGCAGCCCTGGCGTGAGTTTATCGGGGAACTGTGCAGTGACCGCTACCGCGGCAACATTGCCCGCCTGTTCAACGCGCGTAAACCCGAATTTCGTTTCCACTGGCACTATGCTCCCCGTGGTTGCTCGGTTTCACCGCACTGCGACGCCAGGCGCGAACACGGTTCCCACCTGTTCTATTTCAATTCCCGGGACGACTGGGACCCGGCCTGGGGCGGCGAGACCCTGGTGCTGGATGACGGCGGGCGGCTGGACTGCAATTCCGCGCCGGCATTCGAGGACTTCGACCGCGAGATTCCCTGTCGCTCCCTTGGCAACGTGAGCGCGATCCTGGAGCGCAGCGACCGGGCCTGGCACGCGGTGCGGGAAATCAGTTGCCCGGAAGACCGGATGCGCATGATTTTCATCGTGGTCGTCAACCCGGGCAGCCTGTTCTGGAAAGTCCGGGACCGGCTGATCGGCAAGTCGATTCAGCGGTTCTGATCCTGGAAAATCCCCGTTAATGAAAAAACTGGCGTTTGGTATTGTCCGGCACGTCGTCAGGGCGGTGGTCTATGGCCTGGTGGGCGGTTTTACCGTGTTGCTGGTCGGTGCCGTGCTGTATCTCAACGGCCGACCGGACCTCAAGGTCTGGCATACCGCCGATCTCGATGCGGAGTTCACGCAGGATTCGCAGGTGGACGGTTTTGCCGGCTACCTGGCGCTGGAAGAACGCCTGTTTGCGCAACTGGAAGAACGCGTCTATGCGCAGATCGAACCCGCGGACAAACACGACATCAATCGCTTTAACCGTGGCAGCCTGTCCGATCCGGAGCGCTGGCCCACCAACTGGAACCGCAGTTTTGAATGGAAGGTCGATGCGCCGCGCGCAGCGGTATTGCTGCTGCACGGCATGTCGGACTCACCCTACAGCCTGCGTCATATCGGCGAGCGCCTGCATGCAGCCGGTGCCACGGTGCTGGGTTTGCGCATACCGGGTCACGGCACCGCACCGGTCGGCCTGACCGGTGTACACTGGCAGGATATGGCCGCCGCCGTTCGTCTGGCCATGCAGCACCTGCGCGATGAAACGGGTGACCGGCCGATCTATATCGTCGGCTACTCCAACGGGGCCGCGCTGGCGGTGCAGTATGCGCTGGCGACGCTGGAAGATCCCGCGCTGCCCGCGGCCAGCGGGCTGGTGCTGTTTTCGCCGGCCATCGGCGTAAGCCCCGCGGCCGCGTTCGCGGTCTGGCAGGCCCGGCTGGGTCACCTGCTGGGGTTGAAGAAGCTGGAATGGAACTCCCTGCTGCCCGAGTATGATCCCTTCAAGTACGGTTCCTTTGCGGTAAACGCCGGCGACCTGGTGTACCGCCTGACCAGCGAGATCCAGGCGCATTTCAATACCCTGGACACGGCGCAGCTGCAGCGTTTCCCGCGCGTGCTGGCGTTCCAGTCCGCCGTGGACAGTACGGTCTCGGTAAAAGACCTGGAGCGCGGACTGTTTGCGCGCCTGCCCGTCGGCGGTCACGAGCTGGTGCTGTTTGACATCAACCGCATTTCCGACCTGAAATATATCCTGGCAAGGGATCCCGGTCCGCAGATCGACGCACTGCTGAACAGCCGGCAGTTGACCTATGCACTCAGCGTGGTTACCAACCGGGATGAAAAAAGTCGCGCTATCGTGATACGGCACAGGGATGCGGGTAGTGACGAGCCGGTCACGATCCCGACCTCGTTCCGCTGGCCGAAACACCTGTACTCGCTGTCGCATCTTGCCATGCCCATGCCTGCGAGCGACCCGCTCTACGGTGGCCCGGATGCCGGCAAGAGCCCGGGGATTCGCCTGGGCAACCTGGAGTTGCGCGGGGAACGCGGTGTACTGCGCATTGCGGCCGCGGATATGTTGCGCATCCGCTGGAACCCGTTCTATCCCTACCTGGAACAGAGAACGCTGGGCTTCATGCAACTCGAGTAGGTCGGGTTAGCCCGAAGGGCGTAACCCGACAGGTGCAGCGGATAACGTCGGGTTACGCCCTGCGGGCTAACCCGACCTACGGGTGACCGTTATTGCGAGCATCTCACCCCGCTGTGTGGTTATGAATCGGGGGAAAACAACCGCCGTCATTCCGGCTTGCGCCAAATGACGGGGCCAGTTCTTCAAGAGCGTAGCGCGGCAATGATGCTCGATCAGGATTTTTCCAGCGCTTCTTCGGCCAGTTTCTGCACGGCGGGGTAGTCCGTTTTCCCGGTACCCATTACCGGTAGTTTGCTGACCGGGATGATTTTTCTTGGTACGTTGATTTCGCCAACGCCTTTTGAGCGGGAGAACGCCAGCAGCTCGCTGCGTTCGGCGTCCTGGTATTCTGTTACCAGCACCAGCTGTTCGCCTTTCTGTTTGTCGGGCAGGGCGACCACAGCGTGCAGGGCGTCTTTCCAGAGCTGACCGACGATTTCCTCCACCGAGGTGAGGGATACCATTTCCCCGGCGACCTTGGCGAAGCGTTTGGCGCGTCCGCGGATATGCACGAAACCCCGCTCATCGATGGCGACAATGTCACCGGTGTCGTACCAGCCTTCACCGGCTTCGCAGCGGGGCGGCACCAGTTTTCCCGGATGGTCGTCCAGCAGGTAACCCAGCATGACGTTGGGTCCTTTTACATACAGGCGGCCACCGTCGTCCACACCCGGCACTTCTTCCAGCCGGTAGTCGATGCCGGGCAGGAGCTGGCCGACACTGCCGGGCAGGTTATGGATCGGTGTGTTGACGGCCAGCACCGGGCTGGTTTCGGTCGCGCCATAGCCTTCGAAGATGCGCACCCCGAATTTTTCCGACCAGACCCTGCGGGT
>DRQL01000184.1 GCA_011371465.1 Gammaproteobacteria bacterium
CACCACGGAAACGCTGGTCGCCGGGAGCGATGTCACTAAAGTCTTCGCAAGGGAGCGCATCGAACGGGTTATGGAAGACCGGGAACGTGAACTGCTGGCCCTGTATCAACAAAAACACAACGCCATCCTGGCGAAAAACCGCAAGCTCCGGGAACTGGTGTTCCACGGTGGTCACTGGTGGCTGGAGAACCCGGAGCTGGCCGGCGCCCTGCAACAGCTCCAGGGCTTCATCGACAACATCCGGTTTAATTTCGGCGAACAGTCGCCCGCCTGGCAGCAGATCCGCTCGGCCGGGCATCGTGCCCGGCGCAAGGCACAGCTAGTCGCCGCGTTGATGAACTACCCGGCCGAACGCGAGGCCTGGGAGCGGCTGGTCAGTGCGTCCGTTGCGTGATCGACAATCCGGGAGCGGCAGTCGCGGTAGGCTGCCTGCGCCCTGCCCAGCGTCTCGTCCGGAAGGTGGATGTGCGCGTAATCGGCGCTGCTCTCCCCGATGGTTCCACGCTGGATCAACCCGGATGAGTCGCCCATACGGGCCTTGCCCGTCTGACTGAAGCGTTGATAACGCTCGCTCAGGGGCGAGTCCAGCTCCAGCCAGCCGGCAAGCCCTGACAACAGGGCCTTCGGATCGGTCTGAAAGCATTCCGCATCATAGTAGTAATAAGGCCGGCCGGAAGACCGGCAGAAGTCGGCGAGTGTTCCGATACGCTCGACATAGTAGCGGGTCGCTCCGGCCACCGAGGCATACGGGTGTTCCACGTCCCTGGCGGCAAACAGCGCAACCATGCTGCGAATAGCCTGCTCCGGTTCCCGCAGAGCAACCAGTATTTTCATATCGACCGGGCCCGCAAGCCCGGTACAGAGCCGGTAGTCGTTGTGTAACAACTTGTCGAACAGGTATCGGCTGTCCACCTTGAACGTTTCGTATTGCCGGTACACCTCCAGTGCTTTATCCAGCGCCGAAGCGTCCTCATAGCTGATGTGCATTTCGAAATAGCCGTTGATCCGCGGATGCGAACCAAGAATATGCCCGGCCAGACTGGTGCAGGCGCGCATGTGGCTCAGCAAAAATATCCGGGTGTATGGATCAGTCATTGTAAAGACCATACTTGCTCATGCCGGTGCTCCCCGGGCAAACCGTCGCTGTAACGCGGTTCGTTTCTTGCGGCCTTTTACGTCCCGCAAAACGTATACTCGACCACTTCTTCCGGTTCCGGGGCCAGCGCGTACTGTTCCTTGCCTTCCTGCTGCACACAGGGCTGTTGCAGTACCGCGTGCAGTTCATGGAACACGGAAAAATCATCCCGGTCTTCGGCCGCGCGGATCGCGGCTTCGATCTGGTGGTTGCGGGGGATGTAGACCGGGTTGACGGTCTGCATACCGGTCTGACGCGCCGCGTCGTCCTGCGTTTCCTGTGTTAACCGCGCGCGCCACTGCTGCAACCAGGTTGCCATCGGCCCGGGGTTCTGGAACAGGACAAGCAAGGGCTCATCCTGTTCGGAAGGTTGACCGGGCAGGCGCGACAGATGATAAAACGTCAAGGTGAAATCCGCCCGGTTCTCTGCCATGACCTCCAGAAGGCCTTCGATCAGCGCCTTGTCTTCACTGCTTTCAACACCATCGCACGCGGTCAGGCCACATTTTTCCCGCATACCGGCCAGCCAGGCCGATTCATACCGCGCCACGAAACCTTCCAGCACTTCCTGCGCTATATTCACCGCGGTTTGCGGGTGATCATCGAGCAGCGGCAGCAGGGTCTCGGCCAGCCGGGTCAGGTTCCACAGCCCCATGGCGGGCTGGTTGCTGTAAGCGTAACGCCCCTGGCGATCGATGGAGCTGAATACCTGGTCATGCCGGTAGGCATCCATGAACGCACAGGGCCCGTAATCGATGGTCTCGCCGGCGATAGACATGTTGTCGGTATTCATGACGCCGTGGATGAAACCGAGTTGCATCCAGTGTGCAATCAGCACGGCCTGCCGCTCCACCACGGCGGCCAGCAGGGCCGCGTAGCGATGGTTGTGCTCATCCAGCTGCGGGTAACATTTGTCGATGACGTAATCCGCGAGCTGTCGCAGCGCGGCTTCGTCCTCGCGTGCAGCGAAATACTGGAAGGTGCCCACGCGCACGAAACTCGCCGCCACGCGCGTGATCACCCCGCCCGGTAACAACCGTTCCCGGGCTACCGGCTCCCCGGTCGTTACCGCCGCCAGGGCCCGCGTGGTCGGCACGCCGAGTCGGTGCATGGCTTCGCTGACCAGGTATTCACGCAATACCGGGCCGAGCGCGGCGCGGCCGTCGCCATTGCGCGAAAAACGGGTGCGACCGGAGCCTTTCAGGTGAATGTCGTACCGGGCACCGTCCGGGCCGGCGATTTCCCCGAGCAGAATCGCGCGTCCGTCGCCCAGCTGCGGGTTGAAGTGGCCGAACTGGTGCCCTGCGTATGCCATCGCCAGGGGTTCTGCTCCCTCCGGCAGGGTGTTACCCGAGAACACCGCGGCAGCGGATGCAGCGGCGTCGCTGGCGGATATGCCCAGCTCCCCGGCCAGCGCGTCATTGAATGCAATCAGTTCCGGTTTTCTGACCGGCGTGGGCCGGATCCGCTCAAAAAAAGTTTCATCCAGGGAGGCATAACGATTGTCAAATGGGAACTGCATCAAGAGGGTATACGGGCTGTGTTGTTCATGGCCGTGCAGTGTACCGCAGCCGGTTTTTTACAATCTCGGAGAGATACTGGGGTAGAAACGTGTTCACCGGTTCATGAACAGCACCCACACCGCGCCCTGGTCGGTACCGCCGTCGTCGTCTCCCGGTGCGCCTGCCGCCAGGTCCGGGGTACCGTCGCCATCCAGGTCGCGCATGCCGGCGACGGACGCACCAAACTGATCACCGGCTTTCAGTTTGCCGTTGAAGCCGCCCGCCTTGGCCGAGATTTTCTGTCCGCTGTCCACCCGGCCACTGGTCTGCAGGGTCAGGATCCAGACGGCGCCGGCATTGTCAGCGTCGTCATCATCGTTGGGCGCGCCCACGGCAAGATCGCGGATGCCGTCACCGCTCAGGTCGCCGATATCGGCCAGCGCGCTGCCAAAGCGGTCATCGTTGTCGAGATTGCCGTTAAAACCGCCTTTGCCGTCGGCGATTTCCTGTTCACCACTGACCCGGCCCGAGCTGTCCAGGAACAGGACCCAGACCGCGCCCCGGTCACTACCGTTTTCGTCATTCTCCGGCGCGCCAACCGCAATATCCGGAATGCCGTCGTTGTCCAGGTCGCCGATGCCGGCGACCGCCGCACCGAAATGGTCGTTGGCATTCAGGTTGCCGTTGAACCCGCCCGCCTTGCGGGAGATCTTCTGCCAGCTGCCGACCCGGCCGTTACTTTGCATCATCAGGATCCAGACGGCGCCCGCGTTATCGGAACCGTCGTCGTCGTTGGGCGCGCCCACGGCGAGATCGCGGATACCGTCACCGTTCACGTCGCCGATATCGGCAACCGCGCTGCCGAAACGGTCATCGTTGTTCAGGCTGCCGCCAAAACCACCCGCTCCGTCCGCAATCAGCTGCTGCTGCCGGACCCGGCCCGAGCTGTCCAGGAACAGGATCCAGACCGCGCCCCGGTCGGTGCCGTTCTCGTCGGCGCCCGGCGCACCGACGGCCAGGTCAGGGGTACCATCACCATCGAGATCGGCGATCCCCGCCAGCGCGCTGCCGAAGTGGTCATCGTTGTCGAGGTTGCCACCGAAAGTACCGGCCTTGCTGGAGATTTTCTGTTCCAGGTTCACGCGCCCGCGGGTGTCCATGAACAGCACCCAGTCGGCGCCGCGGTCGCTGCCATCGTCGTCATCGAGTGGAGCCCCGGCGGCCAGGTCCTGGATACCGTCGCCATCCAGGTCCAGCGTCTCCGTCACCGCGCTGCCGAACTGGTCGCCGTTGTCGAGATTGCCATTGAAGCGGCCGGCCTTCTCCGAGATTTTCTGTTCGCTGCTCACACTGATGCGGCTGCCTGAACCACCGCCGAAGGAATCCCCGGCGGACTCATCCGAGCACTTGAAGTCCTTGAAGCCGGACAGCAACAGGCTGGCAATGAGCATCAGGGCGTGGGCGCGGTATCTACGGGCATGCATAGGTGTACCTGGTGTGAGGATCAACTTCGTCGGCTGCGTAACGGTATGTTACCCCCTGGCCTCGTTCTTTGCCCGGTCCGTAACGGCGGATACCGGCATTTTACACCATCCCGGCAGGCTCGCCCCGGGGTTAATCCGCGCCCGGATGATGGAATTTGCCGGCCCGGAGTGCGAACCCGGTCACATCCTGGCCCTGTTTCCGTAAATGTTTGCTGTCTTTTTCCGTTAGCGCAGGTAAGCCGGGTAATCCGGTTCCCGGGACAAGGCCATGCAAACCATACTGGTGATCAATTCAAAAGGCGGCAGCGGCAAAACGACCCTGGCCACCAACATTGCGAGCTATTTCGCCAGCAGCAAGCGCAAGACCGCCATCATGGACTATGACCCCCAGGGGTCGAGCCTGCACTGGCTGCAACTGCGTTCCGCCAAAGCCAGCCCGATTCATGCTGCCGATGCCGCCGTCCAGAAAGGAAAGCGGATGCGCAGCCTGCAGATGTACGTTCCCGAAGACACCGAAATACTGGTAATCGACGCACCGGCCGGCGTGGATGGCGTGCTGCTGCAGGAGATGGTGAAAAAGACCGACTATATTCTCGTTCCGGTCGCGCCTTCCATTATCGACATTCACGCAACCGCC
>DRQL01000185.1 GCA_011371465.1 Gammaproteobacteria bacterium
AACAGTCCGAAGGACGCCGCCATTGTTCGTTCCATCATCGAACTCGGCCACAACCTGGAATGCAAGGTGATTGCCGAAGGGGTTGAAGACGAAGCCGTGCGCGTACAGCTGAAAGACCTGGGTTGCGACCTGGTACAGGGTTTCCATATCAGCAAACCTCTGCCGGATGCCGGTTTCCGCGAGTGGCTGTCAAAGGCCGCGAGCTAGCGGGTAACAGCACCCAGCTTCATCTGCAGTAACACCGCTTCCCGTCCATCCGGCCGCCGGCGTGTTTCCCTGTCAACCACGGTAAAACCCAGCTGCCGGTAGAGCCTGAACGCCGGCCGGTTATCCTCGAAAACCGCGATCATGGCTGTGGGCAGCCGGTGGTGGTTAAAAATCCTGTCCAGCATGTATTCCAGCAGTCGTTTGCCGGTTCCCTGTCTGCGTTGTGTGTTTTTAATAATGACATTGCCGATACAGGCCTGCCGGCGCGGGACCAGGTCGTACAGGTCCGCAAACCCGATAATCTCTCCGCGATTGCTGACGACCGTAAGATCGGTGCGCTGTTCGGTGATGCGGTGCAGCTGGCGCAGGGTGAACGGCCAGCGGGCGGTGGGAAAGGCACGGAACAGTTCCTCCGCGCTGGTAAACAGGCCGCAGATCGAAGGGTAGTCGTCGCTTCGTGCGAAGCGGAAGCGAATAGGGTCACCGCTCATGCCGGGGCCTGCTGTTCAGCCAATGTTCTGTCGATCCGTTTGTTCCGGTTTAGTCAAAACTTTGTCGCATGGCAGGATAGCGTTTTTAACCGGCTGTTATTAAAGGATTAATTAATCCAGCTTTGCGTGGCATACGTCTTGCTATCCCTGTAGCAGTAGTGACCAAAGGGATGAGTCAATGGCAACCAACGTAGACGATCTGGACCTCGACCTGGACGATGGCGGGCAACCGCCGGCCAAATCGAAATCAAAACTGTTCATCATTATAGCGATTGTTGTGCTGTTGCTGGGTGTCTCGGCAACCGCCACGCTGATGTTGACCGGCATCCTGTCAGGCGACGACGAGGAGGTCACCGCCGGACAGGACGCAGCCGACAGCAAGGCCGGCAAAAGCAGCAAGGAAAAAAAGAAGAAAAAAGCAAAAGCGCCACTGAATTACGTACCGCTCGATCCACCTTTCGTAGTGAACTTTACCGCGGATACCGATATCCGTTTTCTGCAGATCACGGTGGAAGTCGGAACGCGTGAGTCCGATTCGGTCGACCTTATCAAGGAACACCGTCCCGCCATCCGCAATGCACTGGTCATGCTGTTCAGCAGCCAGGACCCGTACACACTGAATACGCGCGAAGGCAAGGAACAGCTGCGTGCGGAAACCCTGTCTGAAATCCAGGGGGTGATGAAAGAAGAGACCGGCGACCCGGTGGTCGAAAGCGTGTTTTTCACCAGCTTTGTCATGCAATAGGTTGATGCTGTGAATGACCTGCTTTCACAAGACGAAATCGATGCGCTGCTGCACGGTGTAAACGGCGGAGACGTAGAGACCGAGACCAGCGAGGAAGTTCCTGAAGGCGAAATCACCGGTTACGACTTCACCAGCCAGGACCGTATCGTGCGCGGGCGCATGCCCACGCTGGAAATGATCAACGAGCGTTTTGCGCGTTATTTCCGCATCAGCCTGTTCAACATGCTGCGCCGCGCCAGCGAGAGCTCGGTATCGGTCGTACAGATGCTCAAGTTTGCCGAGTACGTGCACAGCCTGTTTGTTCCCACCAGTCTCAACCTGGTACGTATTCCGCCGCTGCGCGGCACCTCGCTGTTTGTGCTGGAACCCAAGCTGGTGTTTGCACTGGTGGATAATTTTTTCGGCGGCGGCGGACGCTTCCATACCAAGATCGAGGGCCGCGAGTTCACACCCACCGAGCTGCGTGTCATCCAGATGGTGCTGGAAGTTGCTTTCAAGGACCTGATGCAGGCCTGGAAGCCTGTGCTGGAGATCGGGTTTGATTACCAGAGCTCCGAAGTGAACCCGCATTTCGCCAATATCGTCAGCCCGACCGAAGTGGTGGTGGTCAATACATTCCGCATCGAACTGGAGGGCGGTGGCGGTGACATGCACGTCACCATGCCCTATTCCATGGTTGAGCCGATTCGCGAATTGCTCGATGCCGGTGTGCAGAGTGACCGTAGCGACCGTGACGAACGCTGGACACGGACTATCCGCGAGGAAATGAAAGAAGCACAGGTAGACCTGTCCACCACCCTGGTGGAAACCAGCCTGTCGCTGCGCGAGGTCAACGAACTGAAAGCCGGTGATGTCATCCCCATCGATCTGCCCGAGCTGGTCACCATCGAGGCAGAAGAAACCCCGGTGTTCCGCGGCAGGTTCGGCATTCACAACGGCAGTCGCGCGGTAAAGATCGTAAGCAAGATTATCCCTGATCCCATTGACAGCTGAGGCTGGCAGGAGAAGCTGATGAGTGAAGAAACGCAGAATGTAGAGGCCGAAGAAGCCGGCGACGACTGGGCGGATGCCATGGCCGAGCAGGCGACGGCAGAGGCAGAAGCGGAAACCGCAGTAGCCGAAGAGACGCCGGCTGCCGAATTCGACAACCTCGAGGATACCGCGGTCGGCCTGGCGGATGAAGAAGCCAACATGGATGTCATCCTGGACATCCCGGTAACCATTTCGATGGAAATCGGGCGCACCCATATCAGTATCCGCAACCTGTTGCAGCTGAACCAGGGTTCCGTCGTGGAGCTCGACCGGCTGGCGGGTGAGCCTATGGATGTACTGGTCAACGGTACGTTGGTTGCTCACGGCGAAGTCGTCGTGGTCAACGAAAAGTTCGGCATTCGCCTCACTGATGTCATCAGTCCGGCCGAACGCGTCAAGAAACTCAAATAGGATCCTGCATGATTTCCCGCCGTACCCGGAAACGGTTTCTTTTTGCAGCGGCAGTGGCGTGCTCGTCGCTCGCCACCGCGGCTGAACCCACCGCCACTTCCTCACCCGTGCAGGACCCGCTGGCCATGACCAGCCTGTGGCAACTGACGCTGGGGATGATCGCGGTGCTGGGCCTGATCATGGGCCTGGCCTGGTTGCTGAAACGCACCGGCCGCTTCCAGGCGACCGCCGGTGGCGGCCTGCGCGTGCTGGGCGGTCTTTCCATGGGCGCCCGCGAACGTGTGGTGCTGCTGCAGGTGGGGGACACCCAGTTGCTGGTCGGCGTGGCGCCGGGCAGGGTGCAGACGCTGCACGTGCTGGAGCAGGCGCTGGAGACGGGCAGGGCTGAAGCACCTGCCGGGTTTTCCGAACAACTGGGCCGCTTGCTGAACAAGGGCCAGGAGAAGGCATCATGAGCCATCGGATAGCGAGACTGGTCCTGTTGCTGGCCTGTTGTACACCCGCGCTGGCTGCCGCCGAGCCGGGGCTGGCCGCCCTCAAGGTTGTGCCCGGAGCAGACGGTAGCGAGACCTACAGCGTGACCATCCAGGTCCTGCTGTTCATGACGGCACTCAGCCTGTTGCCGGCAGCGCTCATGATGATGACTTCGTTTACGCGCATTGTCATCGTACTGGCGATCCTGCGGCAGGCGCTGGGTACCCAGCAGTCACCCTCCAACCAGGTGATTATCGGGCTGTCGCTGTTCCTGAGCCTGTTCGTGATGATGCCGGTCTTCGACCAGGTCTACGACGATGCGCTGGGCCCCTACCTGCAGGATGAAATACAGGTCCAGGAAGCCGTGCAGCGTGCTTCCGGACCCTTCCGTGGCTTCATGCTGGAGCAGACACGTGACGATGACCTGTCGCTGTTTGCCGATATTTCCAACGCCGGTGAGTTCGAATCGGCGGATGACGTGCCTTTTTCGCTGCTGATGCCGGCTTTCATTACCAGTGAACTGAAAACCGCATTCCAGATCGGCTTTCTGATCCTGATTCCTTTCCTGGTGATCGACCTGGTGATCGCCACCCTGCTGATGTCGATGGGCATGATGATGCTGTCGCCCATGATCATTTCGCTGCCTTTCAAGATCATGCTGTTTGTGCTGATCGACGGCTGGTCGCTGATCATGGGTACGCTTGCGGCCAGCTTCATGTCCTGATGGAGAACCCCGGATGACCCCCGAAACCGTGATCGATATAGGCATGCAGGCCATGAAAGTCACCGCCCTGCTGGCCGCACCCCTGTTGCTGTCGGCACTGGTGGTCGGTCTGCTGGTCGGCATGTTCCAGGCGGCGACCCAGATCAATGAAATGACATTGACCTTCGTGCCCAAGCTGATCGTCGTGGCGCTGGTCATCCTCATCGCCGGTCCCAAACTGCTGAGTACCATGCTGGGATTCACCACCGGTCTTATCGAACGCATACCGGAACTGATTGGTTAGCGGGGCGGATGCCGGCATGCTGTTTACCAGTGCGGATATTACTACCTGGATAGGCAGCCTGGTCTGGCCGTTTACCCGCATTGCCGCCATGCTGGCTATTGCGCCGATATTCGGTGCCCGCATGGTGCAGAAACGCACCCGCCTGGTCATGGCGCTGCTGCTCACCTGGATTGTGCTGCCCCTGTTACCGCAGGTGCCCGCCATCGATCCCCTGTCGGTGACCGGCGCGCTGGTTACCGTACAGCAGCTGGTGATCGGCCTCGCCATCGGTTTCAGCCTGCAGCTGATTTTCGCAACCCTGGTGATCGCCGGGCAGGCAACGGCCATGGGTATGGGGCTGGGTTTTGCGCAGATGGTGGATCCCCAGAACGGTGTGAACGTACCGGTCATCGGCCAGTACTATGTCGTGATCGCTACCCTGCTGTTCCTGTCCCTGAACGGACACCTGGCCCTGGTGCACGTGCTGGTGGACAGCTTTCAGACCCTGCCCATCGGC
>DRQL01000186.1 GCA_011371465.1 Gammaproteobacteria bacterium
CCGCGGGCGCAGGGGTCGGCATCTCACCGCCCTGCACTTCCGCGAACATGGCATTCACGATATCCAGCACCTGCAGCACGGTGTCCATCAGATCGGTATCCACGGCCCGTTCGCCGTTGCGCAGTACATTGAATACGTCTTCCGCGCGATGGCAGACCTGTACCAGTCCTTCCAGACCCAGGAAACTGGCTCCACCCTTGATGGTATGGAAGCCGCGGAACACACCGTTCAACAGTTCGGTATCGCCCGGCCTCTGCTCGAGTTCGACCAGTTCCTCGTTCAGCTGCTCCAGGATTTCTCCTGCTTCAACCAGGAAGTCCTGCAGGATTTCATCGTCAGTATCCAGGCTCATCTTTTTGCTTCCCTAAAATCCCAGGCTGGACAGCAAATCATCGACCTCGTCCTGCCCGGAAACCGAACCTGTGTCATCGCCCACCCCGGGCACCCGGGGGCCGACGCCACGCGACGCGCTTTCCTCGACAGCGGGACCGGTCGCGGCAGCCGAACCAGCCCTGCTCTCGGCATCCCTGCTGCCGGACAAACGGATCAGCTCGACCAGGTTATCTTCCACCTCCTGTACCAGGGTGATGACCCGGCGCAGGATCTGGCCGGTCAGGTCCTGGAATTCCTGTGCCATCATGACCTCGGAAAGGTTGGCATGAATCTGCTCGGCATTGTCCCGGGTCACACCCAGAAACTCGTCGATCTCCCGGCTCATGCCACGGAACTCTTCGACATTCATGTCCTGGTTGCGGAACCGCCCCCACTGCTCGTGCAGGGTGTCGGCGACCTGCTGTAACTGCGCCGCAATCGGCAGGGTGTTCTCGACCGCGCCGAGCGTGCGGTTGGCGGAGGTCTCTGTCATTTCGATGACATGATTGAGCCTGGCCTTGGCATCGGGAATATCCGACTCGGCCAGCGACTGCACCCGGTCGTCGAGGGCAAAATCAGACAGGGAATCGTGCAGCTGGCGCGTCATCTTGCCCAGCTCCCGGAACAGGGACTGCTCGCGGATCTGGCTGAGCTGATCGATCAGCGACTCGGCAGCAGGCAGGTTGCCTGATTCCAGTTCCTGCACCAGTTCACGTGCCTGGTCGAGCAGCATGGCGCTACCGGTTTTTGTGGCTGCCTCCATGGCTTACTCCGTGGTCGCTTCGATGCGTTCGAATATCTTGTCGATCTTCTCTTTCAGTGTCACAGCGGTAAAGGGTTTCACCACGTAACCGTTAACGCCGGCCTGTGCCGCCTCGATGATCTGTTCCCGCTTGGACTCCGCCGTGACCATCAGCACCGGCAGGGAAGCCAGTTTCTCGTCAGCGCGCACCGCCTTGAGCAGGTCTATCCCGGTCATCCCGGGCATATTCCAGTCGGTAACGAGGAAATCAAAATTACCGTTCTGCAACATCGGCAGCGCCGTGTTGCCGTCATCCGCTTCCTGGGTGTTGTTAAACCCAAGATCGCGCAGCAGGTTCTTGATGATGCGTCTCATGGTGGAGAAATCGTCCACGATGAGAATTTTCATTTCAGTATCCAAGGGAGCCTCCCGCCAACCTGTGCCAGTCCATGTGCTTGCCTTGCTGTTTGCTGTTGCAAACCATCAGTCACTGGTCCATTCCGTCATACGTGCGCGCAGGCGGATCAATGCCTGCCCGTGTATCTGGCAAACGCGCGATTCGCTGACGCCCAGCACCTCACCGATCTCGCGCAGATTCAGTTCCTCGTCGTAATACATGGCCATCACCAGGCTTTCCCGTTCCGGGAGACCGGCGATTGCCTCCGCCAGTGCCACCTTGAAATCCGAGGTGTGCAGCTTGTCCAGCGGTTCATTGTGCGGCTGGGCGGATACCGGCTGGGGCGGTTCACTGCCGTTCACGCCGGCATCGTCGATACTGAACACCCGGCAACCGGTAGCATCCTGCAGGATGCGGTGATACTCGTGCAGGTCGATGCCCAGTTTCTCGGCGACTTCCACGTCACGCGCGTCGCGCCCTTCCTCGTTCTCGATTTCGCGTACCGCTTCGGCCACCTGGCGCGCCTTGCGGTGCACCGATCTCGGTGTCCAGTCGGTGCGGCGTATTTCGTCGAGCATGGCGCCGCGGATCCGGATCCCGGCATAGGTCTCGAAACTGGCGCCCTGCGAGGCATCATAGTTCCTGGACGCTTCCAGCAAACCGATCATGCCGGCCTGTATCAGGTCGTCGGCCTGCACGCTGGGCGGCAGGCGGCTCATGAGGTGGTAGGCAATCCGCTTGACCAGCGCCGCGTGCTTGGTTACCAGGTCATCGCCTTCAATGTCAGGGTTCATTACGTACATAGCAGCTCCATTCATGCCCCAATCTCCATGTGTGCATTGTGCGACTGGATCAGACGCTCGACAAAGAATTCCAGGTGTCCGCCGGCAGCACTGGGTACCGGCCACTTATCGGTTTTTTGTGCAAGGTTCTTGAATGCCATTGCCGCGCGGCTGCGCGGAAAGGCCTGCACCACGGCACGTTGCTTGCGCACCGCCTTGCGCAGGTAGTCGTCCTGCGGGACGACCCCCATGAATTCCAGGGTGACATCCAGATAGCGATCGGTTACGCGTGAGATCTTGTTGAACAATTCCCTTCCCTCCTGGGCGCTTTGTGCCTGGTTCGCGAGCACCCGGAAGTGCTGAATGCCGTACTCGGTATTCAGCACCTTGATGAGCGCGTAGGCATCCGTTATCGATGCGGGTTCATCGCACACCACCACCACGACCTCCTGGGCGGCGCGACTGAAACTGGTAACACTTTCATTGATTCCGGCAGCGGTATCGATAATCAGGGTGTCGACATCGTGGCTGAGTTCGCTGAAAGCACGAATCAGCCCGGCGTTCTCCATGGTGGACAGCTCTGCCAGCCGTTTTACACCGGAGGCGGCGGGAACCACCATGATGCCTGACGGCCCCTGCACAATGACCTCTTCCAGCGAACGCTGGCCGTCGATCACGTGCGACAGGTTGCAGTCCGGCTGCAGTCCCAGCAATACGTCGACATTGGCCAGGCCCAGGTCGGCATCCATCAGCATGACCTGCTTGCCGGCATCCGCCATGGCCACGGCGAGATTGACCGACACATTGGTCTTGCCGACACCACCCTTGCCGCTGGTGACTGCGATTACCCGTACCGGTGTTGGTTGTGCCATGCGTCGTAATCCGGCGGCCTGATCCATTCCCGACTCAGACAGAAACATGCGTCCGGAGTCCTCCAAATTGTTCGGCCAGCAATGCCTCGCCGGCCGGGTCTTCGCCGCGCGTCAGCTGCGCGGCCTGCTGCACCAGGTCCTGGGCACGTGCCGTGTGCAGGTCCTCGGGAACCCGCTGGCCGTTGGTGGTAAACATCAGTGGCAGGCGTTGTTTGATAATCGCGGACAGCACGCCGCCAAGGCTGGCGGCCTCGTCCAGCTTGGTCAGGATCACGCCCTCGACCGGGACCGCTGAAAATGCGCGTACGGTTTCGTCCAGTACCGCCGGGTGCAGGGTTGCCGACAGCACCAGCAGGGTGCGAATCGGGATACCGCTGTCGGACAGCGTGGCAAACTGTTCGGTCAGGCGCACATCGCGCTGGCTCATGCCCGCGGTATCGATCAGCACCAGGCGCTTGTCCGCCAGGCTGTTGAGGGTGGAACGCAGTTCGTTGTGATCAGCAGCCACCTGCACCGGGATACCCAGCAGGCGGCCATAGGTCATCAGCTGTTCGTGCGCACCGATGCGGTAACTGTCGGTGGTAACCAGCGCGACATGCCGCTGCCCGTGGCGCAGCACGTAACGCGCAGCCAGCTTGGCAATGCTGGTGGTCTTGCCCACACCGGTGGAACCGACCAGCGCTACCACTCCGCCCTGGTCGAGGAAATCGTTGTCGGCCACCGGCAGCGTTGCGGAGAATTCCGCCAGTGCCAGTTGCCAGGCGTGTGCCGAGTCACGCGCGTGCACGGCAGGTGCAGAGAGTTGTTCGACCAGCGCAGTGCTCAGCTCCATGTTGTGCAGACGCCGCATGACTTCGGTGTGCAGCGGTTCGCGTCGTTCCAGGTCGCCCCAGGCCAGGTGCGCCAGCTGGTTTTCCAGCAGGCCGCGCAGTTGCCGGATCTCTTCCTTCATGGAGACGATGGCCGGATCCTGCGACCAGTTCACGGCCCGCTCCGGTGCCGGGGCGCGTTGCGTCGTGGTGGTCGTATCGGCAGGCGGCGTGACCGTGGCCGGTTCGGGGCTTGCCTGGCGGGTGTCGTTTTCCAGCAGGGATTCGTCGTAGTCAACCGCGGAGATAATCTCCACGCCCCCGTCCACCTTGCGATTGGACAGAATCACGGCATCCGCGCCCTGGGCCTCGCGTACCAGGCGAATCGCCTGTCGCATATCCGGTGCAAAAAAGCGTTTTACTTTCATTCCCGTTCCTCGCTGTTCAGGCTGCCCCGCGGGTTCGCTGCCGACTGCCGGCATTCAGGCATCATGCCGCTGCGTTCCCGCTCTGTCCGGCGTCGAGGCCGGGTGCTCCTGTTCCAATGTTGGCAATCACTTTGATCTGCTTGTTATCCGGTATTTCGTTGTAGGCCAGAACCTGCAGTCCCGGGATACTGTGCCGCACCAGTTTCGCCAGCCAGGGTCGGATAGCCGGTGTCACCAGCAGTACGGCGGCCTGTCCGGCGGCTTCCTGCCGGCGGGTACTTTCGAGCAGGGACTGGTGCATTCTTTCCGCCAGTCCCGGTTCGATCCCGGCGCCACCTTCCGACACGGCCTGAATCGAGGATTGCAATATCTGTTCCAGAGAGGGGTCGAGGGTGATGACCGGCACTTCCGGCCCCATCCCGTTGATATGCTGGACAATTGAGCGGCCCAGGGCGACACGGGCCGCCGCTGTTAAAGCGCCGGGATCTTGACTCCTTGAGCCGGTTTCCGCGAGCGTCTCGGCAATGGTGCGCATATCGCGGATGGGAATGCGTTCTTCCAGCAGGTTCTGCAGCACCTTCAGCACCACGCCGATCGACAGGGTGCCCGGCACCAGATCCTCGACCAGCTTGGGTGCCGACCTGGACAGTACATCCAGCAGTTGCTGGACCTCTTCATGGCCGATCAGCTCGTTGGCATGCGACTGCAGCAATTCACTGAGGTGCGTGGCCACCACCGTACTGGCGTCCACCACGGTATAGCCCAGGGTCTGGGCGTTGTCCCGCTCGGAAGGCTGAATCCACACCGCTTCCAGGCCGAAGGCCGGGTCCCGGGTCTCGATGCCCTGTACGGTGCCGAACACGCGCCCGGGGTTGATCGCCAGGTCACGGTCCGGGTAGATTTCGGCCTCCCCCACCGGCACGCCCATCAGCAGGATGCGGTAGGCATTGGGCGCCAGTTCCAGGTTGTCGCGGATATGCACCGGCTGCACCAGGAAACCCAGTTCCTGGGACAGTTTCTTGCGCACACCCTTGATGCGATCCATCATCTGCCCACCCTGGTTGCGATCGACCAGCGGGATCAGGCGATAGCCGACTTCCAGCCCGATGATGTCGACCGGGGCCACGTCGTCCCAGCTGAGGTCTTTTGCTTCCTGCGGTGTGGCGTCGGACTCGGCGACTTCCTCCGCCGGCAACAGTTCCTGCTGCTGACGTTGCCAGGCAAACCAGGCACCGGTGCCGGCCGCAGCGGCCAGCGTCAGGAAGGCAACGTTCGGCATGCCGGGGATCAGCCCCAGGAAACCGATAATGCCGCCCGATATCGCCAGCACCATCGGGTTAGCGAACAACTGCTCGATGACCTGTTCACCCATCTTCTGCTTGCTGGAGACACGCGTAACGATGATCGCCGTCGCCGACGACAGCACCAGTGACGGGATCTGGGCAACCAGGCCGTCACCGATGGTCAGCAGCGTGTAGTTGCGCATCGCATCCGCAATCGGCAGGTCGAATTGCAGGGTGCCGATGGCCAGGCCACCGACGATGTTGATAAACAGGATCAGGATACCGGCGATCGCATCACCGCGGACGAATTTGCTGGCACCATCCATGGCGCCATAGAAGTCCGCTTCACGCCCGATCTCTTCGCGTCGGGCGCGCGCGTCTTCCTGGGTAATCAGGCCCGAGTTGAGGTCGGCGTCGATCGCCATCTGCTTGCCGGGCATCGCATCCAGGGTGAAGCGCGCGCTGACTTCGGCAACGCGCCCGGCACCCTTGGTGACCACCACAAAGTTGATAATGACCAGGATGGCGAATACCACCAGGCCCACAGCGTAGTTACCACCGACGACAAAGTCACCGAACGATTCGATCACCTTGCCGGCCGATGCCGTGCCCGTATGCCCGTTCAGCAACACCACACGTGTCGATGCGACATTCAGCGCCAGGCGCAGCAGCGTGGTGACCAGCAGCACGGTGGGGAAGATGCCGAAATCCAGGGGCCGGATGGCATAGATGGTCACCATCAGGATGGCCAGCGAGAGCATGATGTTGAAGGTAAAGAATATGTCCAGCGCAATCGGCGGCAGGGGCACGATCACCATGGCCAGCATCATGACCAGCAGGACCGGGGCGCCCAGCCCGTTGCGGCTGATATCTCGGAAACTCAGGGTTGCTGTTTCAGTTGCCATAGCGTTACCTTACTGAACGGGTTCATCGTTTGAGGGGGAAGACGGGCCGTGACCGGGGCCCTGGGAAAATTCGTCCGGCACTTCGGGTTCGTCCGGCCGCACCGGTAACGGACCGCCGTGCACGCTGGCCTTCAGCTGGAAGATGTAGGCCAGGATCTGCGCCACGGCCAGGTACAGGCCGGCGGGCACTTCCTGGTTGATATCGGTGCTGTAGTACAGGGCGCGCGCCAGCGGTGGTGCTTCGTAGAGCGGCACCCGGTTGGCCGTCGCCACGGCGCGTATCTGTCCGGCCACCAGTTCCACGCCCTTGGCGACCACCACCGGCGCCGCCATGCGCTCGGCGTCATAGCGCAGCGCGACGGCATAATGCGTCGGGTTGGTGATGACCACATCGGCGTTGGGTATTTCCTGCATCATGCGACGTTGCGCAACTTCGCGCTGCATGCTGCGTATCCTGGATTTCACTTCCGGTTTGCCTTCGGTGTTCTTGGCTTCGTCCCGGACTTCCTGGCGGGTCATTTTCAGGTTCTTGGCGTGGTCCCATAACTGGAAGGGAATATCGATGGCCGCGATCAGCAGCAGGGATGCGCTGAGCACCACGAACGACAGGCTCAGGATGCTCCCGGTATGGGCCAGCGCCGCAACTACCGGCTCCCGTCCCAGTCCCATCAGTTGCGGCAGGAAATGCCACAGCAGACCGGCGCCGACCGAACCGATCAGGATGAATTTGGCGAGCGCCTTGACCAGTTCGATCAGGCCGCGCGCCGCGAAAATCCGTTTCAGTCCTTTCAGCGGGTTCAGTTTCTCGGCTTTAAAGGCGATGGCCTCGGTGCTGAACGCCCAGCCACCCAGCGCTACCGGTGCGGCCAGCGCCGTTACCAGCATCACCAGCAGAAAGGGCACCAGCGACAGGAAACCGTGGTAGACCGCCTGGCTGAGGATGTCGATGATGGCCCAGGGATCGAACACCTTGGACCTCTCGACCTGCAGCCCCATGCGCATGACCCCGCCGAGCTGCTGGATCAGGGGGCCGCCCATCATGCTCACAGAGGCAGCGCCCACCAGCAGCATCGCCATGGTGGTCAGCTCCCGGGAGCGGGGAACCTGGCCCTTGTTGCGCGCCTCTTCCTGCTTTTTGGGGGTCGCCTGTTCGGTTTTTTCCTGCCCGTCTTCGTTTTCGGCCATGTCACTGCCCTCCCTTGCCGAGCAGGCTGACCGAATCCAGGGCGCCGTGAATCAGGTGCTGCATCTGTGGCAGCAGGTTGGCGACTGCGAAAATGATGATAACAAAGCCCAGCGTCAGGGTGACCGGGAACCCGACACCGAAGACGTTGAGCTGCGGTGCCGAGCGACTGACGACACCAAAGGAAAGGTTGACCAGCAGGATGGATGCGATCGCAGGTATGGCCACCATCAGCGCATCTGCAAACATACGCGATCCCCAGTAGGCAATGGCGCGAAAATCTTC
>DRQL01000187.1 GCA_011371465.1 Gammaproteobacteria bacterium
ATGAGACTCCTTACCAAGCTGGCTTATCTATATGTTATCCGCGCGCATGCACGCCATTCCTGCCTCGCGACAGGGGGTGTAACCTTAATGATGTAATGAGGGAAATCCAGTCAGTTAAATTTACTCCAGCATAAAGCCACCTTATTGTTTGGCTTTCAGGTCGCTATGATTTATAACCTCTTGTATAAAATTGATTTATTCGACTGCCGGGGAAAAGTTGCACACTACTCCGGCGTCGGATCGACGAGCCTCACGGCATAAAGTAGATAATATCTACATTGATGGCCGGACCGCTCGATAATTATGACAGGCGCCTGTATCAGGCCGGTATCGCCGCAAACCGGCGAAGATCATTCAAGGGAGAAGCCGTGCATCATCAACACGCAGTGCGCCGGGGCCGTGTACTGGCCTGCACCGGCTGGCTGTTCCTCACCGCAGCACTGGCCCAGCCAGGCGCCGCTCCCGTCTCGGACTGCAACTCACCCGATGCCCTGGCGGTGGTTCCCGCGGCACAACTGCCGGCCTTGCTGGGCAAACCGGTGCAGCACGTCACGCTGCTGCAGTACCGGGACAACGAATTGTCACCGATCATCACGCAAATCGATCAGCGGGACCAGGACGGACGTTACCTGATGGAAGACGCGTCCGGCAAAGACGGCCCTGCGCTGCTGGGTCCGGACGACGAAATCGTTTTCCGACAGTCCGATGGCGCAGCCCGCCTGCCGGCCGGATTCCCGCGAGCAGACTCGCTGGTTGAAATCCCCGTCGGGGAAACCGGCTGGGTGTACGCCGGGTTGTCCGACCAGACAGGGAAGCCACCTGTCCGGGCGCGGACCCGCTACCTGCCGGACACAGACAGCATCGAAACCAACGTCTACAAAATCGGCTTTTCAGGCCGGCACCCGTTCCTCGTCGACCGCTTCCAGTGGCGGCTCGACGACCGGCACTGGCACCCGAATTCGCTCGATGCCATGAAAATCCGCCACCAGGGCGTCATGTTCGGCTTCATCCCGTTCCGGCGCACATCGAACGATTACAGCTCCCGCCTGACCCGGGTGAAAACCGGCCCACTGCGTGTGATCCGCCGCACGGAAAACAGCGTCCGCATTTTCTGGCAGCTGAAAACACCGGCGCTCTATGTGGACTATGTGATGATGCCGGACAGCTTTGTCATGGACACCATTGTCGACATCCCCTTCAACCTTGGCCTGTTTTTCAGCGATGTCGAAACGCTGACCACGATCGACTGGCGCGATACACCGGGGTTGCCGCCACTGACCATCCGCTCGCCCGCAGTGACATCCAGCCTGGCAGTGAACGGGC
This sequence comes from Gammaproteobacteria bacterium, assembly GCA_011371465.1. Taxonomy (GTDB): domain Bacteria; phylum Pseudomonadota; class Gammaproteobacteria; order DSM-19610; family DSM-19610; genus Thiogranum. Next base: position 1,324 of record DRQL01000187.1, read on the forward strand.
AAATGAGTGACGAAAAAACCCGCTTCAACCAGGTCAGCGGTACCCGCTTTTCGGTACACAGTGCCTGGGGTTCTGTGTATGTACAACTGGATATCCCCGACGATTTCCCGATCAAACCCTGGCTGTTCCTGAGTGACCGGGCCGATGTAATCGATCCGCCGGAGAACCAGCCCGGCCAGTTTGGCAATGTCGGCTACCGGACCACCGGCTGGGAGCATATCGATACCGAAGTCCACCATCTGAAATTCACGACCTGCATGGTTCCGGCGGAAGTTCAGCAGACACCGTAACCGCCGGCTGCCGAGCGATTTCCGCAGCGAGCCGCTACCGCGAGAAGCCGGTTTATAATCATAACTTTTTGTTTTAACATGTATTTAACAATACCCCGTTTATTAGAATATTATGATATTTTATGGCGGTTTCAGTAACGCTGATTGGCCAGGGTCTACACTGGTCCAGTACATTGCCCGGTCTTTTGACCAGCTCGGCCACTCACCAGGGATCGCACCATGTCCAGACCTATTCACGACCCGCTGTCAAAAGAGCTCGATGCAGACAGCCGCATAGAGGTTAAAAACACCACCTGCTACATGTGCGCCTGCCGGTGCGGGATTCGCGTCACACTACGCGATGGTGAGGTCCGCTACATCCAGGGCAACCCCGATCACCCGCTCAACAAGGGTGTGATCTGCGCCAAGGGCTCGTCCGGCATCATGAAACAGTACTCGCCGGCACGGCTCACCAGACCCCTGCTGCGCAAACCCGGCAGCGAGCGCGGCGACAACGAATTCGAGGAAATCTCCTGGGAGCGTGCCTTCGAACTGGTCAGCGAGCGCCTGGCTGACATCCGTTCCACCGACCCGAAGAAATTCGCCCTGTTCACCGGCCGCGACCAGATGCAGGCGCTCACCGGCCTGTTTGCCCGGCAGTTCGGCACCCCGAACTACGCCGCGCACGGCGGTTTCTGTTCCGTGAACATGGCGGCCGGCATGATCTACACCATAGGCGGCTCCTTCTGGGAGTTCGGCGGTCCCGACCTGGATCGCGCGCGCCTGTTTGTCATGATCGGCACAGCGGAAGATCACCACTCCAACCCGCTGAAAATGGCGCTGTCCAAATTCAAGCGCCAGGGCGGCAAGTTCATTTCCATCAACCCGGTGCGCACCGGTTACTCGGCCATCGCCGACGAATGGATTCCCATCAAGCCCGGCACCGACGGCGCCCTGTTCCTGGCGCTGACCAACGAAATCATCAAGCAGGGCCTCTACGACCGCGAGTTCCTGGTGAACTATTCCAATTCGGCTGAACTGGTCAACATGGACCCGGACTCCAGCGAGTACGGCATGTTCGTGCGCTTCGAAGTACCGCCGGAAGAAGGTTGTTTCGACCCGCAGAACAAGCTGTGGTGGGATCGCGAGCTGAACAAGCCGATTTCCACCCATACCCCCGGTGCGGACCCCTACTTCCTGGGCGAATTCAAACTGGACGACGGCACACCGGTAAAACCGGCTTTCCAGCTGCTGGTGGACCGGGTCAAGGAATACACCGCCGAATGGGCCGCCAGCATTACCGGCATCCCCGAGGAGACCATCAAGCGCCTGGCGCATGAAATGGCTATCACCGCGCGCGACGAAAAAATCGAACTGCCCATCCCCTGGACCGACACCTGGGGCAACGAACACGAGTCGGTCACCGGAAACCCGGTGGCCTTCCACGCCATGCGCGGGCTGGCGGCGCACTCCAACGGTTTCCAGACCATTCGCGCCATGTCCATATTAATGAGTATCCTCGGCACCATCGACCGCCCCGGCGGCTTCCGCCACAAGGCGCCGTTCCCGCGCCCGATACCGCCCTGCGCCAAGACCCCCAACGACCCGCGTGCGGTACAACCCGATAGCCCGCTGGACGGTATGCCGCTGGGCTGGCCGGCCGATCCCGATGACCTGTTCGTCAACGATGACGGCAGCCCGGTGCGCATCGACAAGGCCTTCTCCTGGGAATACCCGCTGTCGGTACACGGCCTGATGCACAACGCCATCACCAATGCCTGGCGTGGCGATCCCTATAAAATCGACACGCTGCTGATTTTCATGGCCAACATGGCGTGGAACTCATCGATGAACACCTCCGAAGTGCGCAAGATGCTCAATGACAGGGACGAGGATGGTGAATACAAAATCCCCTTCCTGATTGTGGCCGATGCCTTCCAGTCGGAGATGACCGCCTACGCCGACCTGGTGCTGCCCGACACCACCTACCTGGAACGCCATGACTGCATGTCCATGCTGGACCGGCCGATTTCGGAATACGACGGTCCCGTGGATTCAGTGCGCATCCCCGTGGTGCCGCCCAAAGGCGACTGCAAGCCCTTCCAGGAAGTCCTGATCGAACTCGGCTCCCGCCTGAAGCTGCCGGCCTTTACCAACGCCGACGGCAGCCGCAAGTTCCGCGACTACCCCGATTTCGTCATCAACTATGAAACCACACCGGGTTCCGGCATCGGTTTTCTCGCCGGCTGGCGCGGCAAGGGCGGCGAGAAGTTCATGAAGGGCGAACCCAACCCGAAGCAGTGGGAGATGTACGAGAAAAACAACTGCGTGTTTCACTACGAGCTGCCCAGGTCCTACCAGTACATGCGCAACTGGAACCAGGGTTACCTGGAATGGTCGAAGCGGCACAGCCTGACGCGCTACGTGGAACCGATCAATATTCATATCTACTCCGAAGTGCTGCAGAAATTCCGCCTCGCGGCACAGGGCAAGTCGGACGGCAAGCAGCCGCCGGAGCACCTGCGCAAACGCATCGAAACCCACTTTGACCCGCTGCCTTTCTACTCACAGCCGCTGGAAGCGGAGGCATCGGACCTGCACAAATACCCGCTCAACGCCATTACCCAGCGTCCGATGGCCATGTACC
>DRQL01000188.1 GCA_011371465.1 Gammaproteobacteria bacterium
ACGGAAATCATGCAACAGGCAGACGGTCGAATCCTGCTGTTTCACCTGAGCGGCCCGATGAGTTTTTCATCGGCCAAGGCCATGGTCCGGCGCCACGCGGCCGTTACCGACTACGATATTATGCTGCTGGACCTGACCGACACGCAGTCCATCGACTATACGTCCGCGCGCGCCATGGAAGATATCATCGTGGATTCCATGCACGCGGGACGCAAAGTATTTCTGGTTGGCGCACGACCGGATGTTCGCCTCATACTGGAACGGCAGAAGGTCACCCGCCACCTCGACAGGGATTGCATTTTCGCGAATCGGCTCGACGCATTACGCGAAGCAGCCCGACATCTGCAGGGCAATCACTGAAACAGTAAGGGGACGTGCGCCACAGGTCATGAACTGCACCAGGCTTACCGACCGCTTTCAGGAACGTGATTCTATTGGGAAATTGCACAAGAATCATGGGGACAGTATGCCCGCTACCCATTGTTATTTATGGTAGTTCTCGTGCCCGGAAGAATTGATTCCTCGCTACGCTCGTCACCCCTGCGGGGCGCCTCCGGCGTCTGTCGTCGCGCTTCGCGCTCCTCGGATCGAACCTCCGATGGCGCGTGAAACAAGCGTCTAAACCAGCCCGAGCAGTGCCAATGCGAGTGTTACCTGCGCTACCACACCGGTGGCAAAAGCCAGTATACGGACCACCGGAACACCCAGGGAAAAGACCACGTAGTGTGTCAACCGAGCGAAGAAATAGACCAGGCTGGCGGTAATCGTTACCGGACTGCTAATACCGGCAAGCTGAAGCGCAAGGACCAGCGGCGCAAAAATCACCAGGTTTTCGACGGCATTCTGATGAGCCCGCATCATGCGCTCGGCCCAGGGTACACGGGTAGCGGTTTCGCCCTCTGGATCCCGCAAGGCGACCAACGGACCCTGCTCCGCCAGACGATTGAGAATATAGGGTACCCACATGAGACCCGTCATCAGCACGGTCAGCGTCAGCCAGTAAAGTTCCGGGGAAAGCGCAGGTATTTGCATGTCTAAGACTCCGTGGTTGGGGATATAAAAACCGCCTTACTCCGCAGGTGGGTGTGGATATGCCGGGCGCAGTTTCAAACGGTCAAGGTATGCCTGAAGGCCGGGATATGAAGTCAGAAACGCGGGGAACCATGCAAGGATGTAGCCGACCATGATGTCGGCAGCGCTGAACTTGCTATCGACCAGGTAATCCTGATCCTTCACCGCATTTTCAAGGACACCCAGCGCCTTCGTATAGCGTTTTTCCGCGAAGGGAACGATCGCACTGACCGCCTGTTCCTCCGGTAGAATCCTGCCATGCAGCATCATTTCCCAGGCAGGATCTTCGAGACTGGTGACGGCAAAATACATCCACTGGTCGAAGTCGCGCCGGGCCGGCTGATCGGGCGCCGGCGCCAATTCACTCCCGGGTACTGACTCCACCAGCCACTGCACGATGGCCCCGCTCTCGATCATCACCTCGCCATCGATGACCAGGGCGGGCAGTTGCCCCATCGGGTGTATGGCCAGGTACTCGGCCCGCTGCCCTTCCCCCTTGAACAGGTCAATGGGTACTGTCCTGTAATCCAGATCCAGCTCTTCCAGTGTCCAGCGCACACGCTCTGCCCGGCTCCCGGGCATGTAATAAAGGGTCATTTCCACCGGTTATCTCCAGACACTTTCATATTGAAAGTCACTAAAGACTAGACCAGTTACTTCGTTTTTGCAAGTTTATTTTCTACTGAATTTATCGAATGAGTCCGGTACCGCGAACCATGCCGACTCCTGGCAGCGCTCACGTACCGGGGTCCGTGAACGAAGACGAAATGGCGGCGTTGTATAAGTGGAAACTTCTGGAAAACAGACGGTAAACGGACCGCTTCATGGGTAAACGAACGGCGCACCCCTGAATGCTCCCTGTCTGTCCGGGTGGCAATGAAAACCCGGCCACCCGGACATCTGCGGTATCAATCAGTAACCGTGGTCTGTCCTGTTGAAATGCCATTTGGCCACCGGGTCACCCGTCCCGGTCAGTCTGGCAATAATCCCCTCAAGCGCCTGATTGAAGGCCGCAGGCTTCACCTGTGCAACAAAATGCCCAACGCCAGGCACCATAACAACATGCGCATTGGGCGGTGCTTCTTCACCTGTGGGCGCCGCGTTGATGTTATAGAGAATGCCGGAAAACCGCTGCAGATCGGCAGGAGCCTGATGCGCATTCCAGTCGAACAGTTCATACATGGCACTGACACCGACCTCGGGATCGGCCGCCGAGAACTTGTCGACGATGGCATCGACCACAGCCGGATCTGCCTGCGGGGTAAACATGGAGTGCAGCATTTTATCGCTGGTCCCGTGGAAATCCGTTTCAAACGGCTTCACGAATGCCGCAATGGCTTCCTGACTGGCGGGATACTCGAAAGGTGTATAGAAAGTATCGACACCCACGATCCCGATGACACGATCACCCAGTTGTTTTGCCGCCTCGACCGCGACCGGCCCTCCCATGGAATGCCCGACCAGGATGACGTTGCGGGCGCCAACCTGCCTGACAACCGCCGCCACATCCTGACCGAACGCCTGCATGGTATAGCGCTGCCGATGGCTGCCCGACTCGCCGTGCCCGGCCAGATCCAGCCAGATGACACGGTGATCCCTGGCAAAATACTCAATCTGCGCATCCCAGAACGTATGGTTGCAGGTCCAGCAATGTACAAAGACAAGGGTGGGTTCACCCTGCCCGCGCACGCCATAGACAATCGGACTGCCATCGGTCGATTCAACCGTCGCGGTGGTCAGTCGCTTATCGTCCAGTACCTTTGCCGCACAGCCCGCCAGGGCAAGCAAGGCCGTAAGGACCAGACCCGTCATCCATTGATTGCAATATGTTGTTTTCATGAGAATCCGTACTCCTTTTCTATTTTACAGATGCGTACCGTAAAGTGTTGATACCAGTGCGTCCGCCCTTTCGAACGGGCTTCGGCATGTTCGGTATGATGTTTCCAGGCCTCAATCGACGCCCGATCCTTCCAGTAGGACACAGTAATCCCCTTGCCATCTTCGCCGCGCACCGAGTCCATACCCAGGAAACCGGGTTGTTGTGAGACCAGCGCCAGCATCCGTTTCGCCGTTTCTGTATAGGCTTCGTCTTCCCCTTCCGATCTGAGGGAGGTAAAGATAACCGCATACCCGCCATTGGCTTCGATATTTTTTTCAGCATCATCCGTCATGACGTTGCTACCCCCTTTGGTTTTTGTGTTGATACACCGGCTCGACTGCCCCATACCGCCCAGGTTGAAAAGCCCACAGCCGCGAGCAGCACCATGAGGCTGGCGAGCAGGCGCTGGTGAGCGGTTGCCGGTACATTTTCCACGTGCATCTCCCCGGCTCCAGGGTGGCCGTGGATCTTGCTGCGGGAGAGAATGCTGGACAGTCTGTTGCGGCGAGATCCGCGGCTGCCCTGAAGTGATTAATCGATTGAAAACAACATCAGCACAGTCCGCGATGGAAACGATGTTTCCACCACAGTCGCATAATGACGCTGATAATGACTGTGTTGAGGTGAGTGTTCATGTTTCAAAGACTAATTGTGCTGTCACCCGCTTGTCAAGCCCGTTGGCATTGTTAGACCATTTACTTGCATGTACAACCATTTTATTTTAGGCTTCCCGCATGTTTGAAAGATGCCTCTACTTCAATCTCAACGCGCTGACCCGCAAGGTGAACCGCGTGTGGGAAGCCGAGTTCCGCCAGACCGGCCTGTCCCCGCCTCACGCCTACCTCATGCGCCTCGTAGTTGACGAGCCCGGGCTTTCCCAGAAGCAACTCGCAGAAGAATTGCACCTGGACCCGTCAACGGTCACGCGTTTTGTCGACGCACTGGCGGCACGCCACCTGGTGCGCCGGGATACCAGCAGCAGTGACCGGCGTTCCGCCACGGTGTTCCCGACCCGGGAAGGAAAACGGCTGCAGAAAAAACTGGAGAAAATCAGCGATGAGTTGTTCCAGACGCTGCGCAAGCGCATTGGCGACCAACCTTTCCGGCAGTTGGTCAACAGCTTGCGGGAGACACGAAATGCACTGGACGATAACAAGGGAAGTCCGTCATGAAACTGCTCTATTCCGAAACCTCGCCCTACTCCCGCAAGGTCAGGCTGGTGATCCATGAAAAGGGGCTCAACCAGGTTGTCACCTGCGTAGCCTGTAACCCGTTCGAAAACGCCCCTGAACTGCAAGCGGAGAATCCTCTGGGCAAGGTGCCCACGCTGATCCTGGATGATGGATCACCCCTGTACGACAGCCCGGTGATCTGTGAATACCTCGACACCCTGACCGCCGACCGGCTGTTGCCGTCATCCGGAACAGCGCGCTGGACGGTCCTGCGCTGGCAGGCGCTATGCGACGGGATACTCGATGCCGCCTATAACATCGTTATGGAGCGGCGCAGGCCGGCTCAGGAACAGTCCACTGACTGGATCACGCAATGGGAAGCCCAAATCCGTCGGTCGCTGGACGCTGTCCAGGACAGCCTTGACACATTGCCCGGACGCGTCTCGCTGGCGCAACTGTCACTGGGTGCATCCCTCGGTTATCTGGATTTCCGTCTGTCCGATCTGGGCTGGCGTAGTCAATGCCCGG
>DRQL01000189.1 GCA_011371465.1 Gammaproteobacteria bacterium
GCGTGCCCGCCAGGAAATACAGGACCTGGCCAATGCCAACCGTGGCATCAGCACCGGACTGATCGCATTTGCCAGTGTCGCACACGTGGTAACCCCGGTTACCGAAGACCGGGAAAGCCTGTTGCGCCAGTTACCGGCACTGAGCACCGGACTGGTGCAGTTGCAGGGAAGCCGGCTTGCCGATGCCATTGACCAGGCCCGGCGCCTGCTGGCCGGCCAGGGAGAAACGGTTGCCCATAATATACTGCTGATCAGCGACGGCGATTTTGCCGACCCGGAACTCGAGGAAAAAGTCCGCGCACTGCGCCAGGAGGACATCCGTTTTCACGTCCTCGCGGTCGGCACCAGCCTGGGCGGTGCGGTACCCGGACTGATGACCACCAGTGGCGGGCCGGTCCTGTCTGTGCTGGACGAGGACGGCCTGCGCCGGCTGGCGGACGTCGGCGGGGGTGTATTCCGCGTTGCAGACTACCGGGACCGGGATACACAGGCCATCATCGACGCCATCCTGTCGCACGCCCGTGCCCGACAGAACGCCCGGCTGCAGACCCTGGTATGGAATGAATATTTCTACTGGCTGCTGATTCCGGCCATGCTGACCCTGCTGTACCTGTATCGACCCGGTGCCGGCCCGGCAGGTACTGCCAGGCAGGGTGGAACACCGTGATGCATGGTTACTCCGCCTTGCTGTGCTCCCTGCTCTGTTTTGTCCCCCTGTGCCAGGCGAGCCTGTTCGACAACCAGGAGCAACAGGCCGGCAAACTGTTCCAGCGGGGCGACTACGAAGCTGCGGCAGAAACGTTCAGCGACCCCTACCGGCGTGGTGTTGCCTGGTACCGAGCCGGTCACTACGACCAGGCCGCGGAATCCTTCCGTCGGGTCGAACGTGCCAGCGTCCGCACCGATGCCCTGTACAACCTCGGCAACAGCCTTTTCCAGTCCGGCGAACTGGAAGCGGCTGCCGAAACCTACCGCGAAGTGCTGCTGCGCGAACCCGGCTACGAGGATGCGCGCCATAATCTCGGGCTGACCAGCGCCATGCTGGCGGAAGCCAGGCAGGCCGCCGCGGAAGTGCAGAAGCAGGAGGAGAAGAACCCGGAAAAGGAAACACAAAAGCGACAGAAGGAGCAACAGAAGGAGCAACAGAAGGAGCAGCAGAAGGAGCAGCAGAAGGAGCAGCAGAAGGAGCAGCAGAAAGAACAGCAGAAAGAACAGCAGAAAGAACAGCAGAAAGAACAGCAGAAAGAACAACAACAGGAACAGGAGCAGGAGCAACAATCCGCATCCGGCGATGAACAACAGGACCAGCAACAGCAATCCGGTGATGAAGCGTCGGAACAGGAATCATCCAGCGGCGATCAGACACAGGAGGACTCACAGGGGGAACCGCAGAACCGGCGATCCTCGTCCGGCGATAAACAGCAGGAACAGCAACCGCAATCCGCTGGCGAAACGTCGGAACAGGAACCGTCGGCCGGTAATCAACCAGAGGAGACGTCGCAGGAACGGGGACAGCAGCAGGAAGATCAAGCCTCGTCCGGTAACGAAGCCTCGCAAACAGATCAACAGCAGGACGGAGACCGGCAGGAACAGGAATCGACCTCGGGTAAGGAAATTGACGAACAGCAGCGCGCCTCCTACGCAGAGTCATCAGACCGGCTATCATCGTCCGATGAGCATCGATCGGGGAAGCCACAGGCTGACACCGGCGACGAGTCCTCCCGGCAACAGGATCAGTCCGAACAGGCGGCCGCCGACACCGGTAAAGAACCATCACAGGAACCGGGTGACGACCACGGCAAACTGCCCGCAGAACAAAACCGGGGAGACCAGCAACAGACGGAGCATACCGATACCCCTGCAGGAAAACCCGGTGACGCAGAACAGGCCGCCGGAAGCGAGCGTAACGAACCGCTGCAAGCGACACCGGGTGGCGCTGCCGGGCACGATTCGCCCGCCAACGGCAACCCCCGGGAACGACGCACAGGCCCGGCCGGCGACCCCCGTGACTTCGATCCTTCCCGGGTCAGCGCAAACCGGGGCGCTGTAGACCAGTTCGATCAACTCGGCCTGCAGGAAGATCCGGGCAAGGAAGCGGCCGCGCTGCCCGGTGAAGTCCCGGGTGCGGAAGGCCACCGCACGGTCATCGGCATGGAACAGCTGCTCGACCAGGTGGAAGGCAACCCCGCCTACCTGATGAGAAACCAGTTCATGCTGGAAGAACAGCGCATGAACCGAAACGGCGAGCGGCCGTATGAGCCGCGTCCCTGGTGAACGCAGTATGATCACGACATCACAGTTGGCACGATCGTTCTCGTACCTGTTCCTGTTCACCCTGCCGGTGGTGGTCAGCGCCCAGGCGCCGGCGTATTACCCGCCATACGGGTACCAGCCACCGGGCAGGTACACGCAACCATACCCCGACCGGCAGCCTCGTCCCTACTGGTATCCACAGCAACCACAGGCGCCACAGTACGCACCCGCTCCGCCTCGCGTTGAAACGCTGGTCGACGACACCGCTCCCTACGAACAACAGAGCCTGGTGTACCGGATTCGGGTCATCAGCAGCGGCAACCTCAAAACCGTAACGCCGCTGCTGCCTGAAGACAGCGCAGTCATCCTGCGCCCGCTCGGTGAACCGCTGAGTGAAAACCGCAAACAGAACGGAACCCGCGAGTTTGTTACCGAATACCGTTACCTGCTGATGCCACTGTCCAGCGGCGTCATCGAAATCCCGCCCGTGCGGGTCAGTGGCCACTTTGCCGGCAGCGGCAGTGGCGATGGTCCGGCTTTTGATGTATCCGGAAAGCCCGTCGTGCTGCATGTGCGGCCGGCGACCGACGCAGTACAACCCTGGTTACCGCTCTACCGGCTGCAGATTACCGCTCGCGTGCGCGGCAGCGAGGCACCGGCCGCCGGTAATCCCATCGATCTGGAAATCGAAACCCGGGCGGTCGGCGCCACCGGGGCCCAGATACCGTCGGTCGCAAACTACCTGGAAAGCACGGATTTCCGCATCTATCCCGGTGAAAGCAGCAGCGAGGGCAAACTGTCCGCCGACGGCAGGACGTTACTGGGCAGTCGTGCGGAAAGTTTTACCCTGGTGCCACGCTACGGGGGCTGGTTGCAGCTGCCGGGGGTCAGCATCAACTGGTGGAATGTGCGCTACAATCGTCCCGAAGTGGCCTCGCTGCTTACCGACCGGATTCATGTCATGGGCCCGACCGATCCGCAGCGCGGCAGACACGGCAATGACCGTGTAGTGAGTTCCGCGGTCTACTGGCTGCCGATGGTCTTTGCGGTAGGCGTTCTGCTGTTCGGCTGGCTAAGCGCTTTTATGGGAGATGGCAGGCTGCCCGGTGCCGAATCAGTCAGGAAACTGTTCAGACCGCGGCTTGGCAAACTGTACCCGCCACTGGTAGCGCTCGCCGAGCGACTTTCGCCGCGACGCAGCTTTCACCGCCTGCGCGCCTGGACCGGACGCCGCCTGCCGGTCTCCTGGAAGCTGTGGTTCTGCCTGCGTGTCGTCGCACGTGAAAACGACCCGGCCGAATGGGCGCAGGCGCTCCAGTTCCTGGCGGCCAAACACCTGGGTGCCAGGCCGCAGGCGCACCTTCGGCAGCTGGGCAGAACGATCGCCCGCTGCCATCCCCGCGCCAATGCCGCCGAGGTCGACCGCCTGCTCGCGGAACTCGACCAGGCGGTCTACGGCAACCGGCCGGTACAGGATTTTCAACGCTGGAAACAGGAATTCAGGAAACAGATCAAGCCGGGCCTGCTTCCCGTGCACGTTCGCCGCAGCGGTATTGCCGCTTCGCTGTCGGCACCACTACCGGGGCTGAACCCGCCCTGAACCGGGTCAGGAAACGGCAGGCCTTACTCCCAGAAACGCTGCATCTCGTAGTACAGGAAGGAAGCCGTCCAGGTGATGAGCACCAGCCCGGTCAGGGATTCGATACCGGTCAGGTAGCGCAGGTTCCCGATCGGCTCGATGTCACCAAAACCGAGGGTGGTAAAGGTCGTGAAGGAAAAATAGGCGCAATCCATCAGGCTGCCGGTGAAATTCCCTTCCAGGTGCCCCCATCCTTCCTCCCAGTGCATGAAATAATAGGCAAATGCGAATATCCAGATCTCGATGCCGTGGGCAACGAGCGCACCGAACACCCCGATCACGATCCTGAACCGGTGCATGATCCTCATCTTCTGGATCATAGAGGACATCTGGAACAGGAATTCGTAGTGGACGATAACCGCCACCGCCACCACCACGCTGTTGAGCAGAACTACTTTTACCATAACCTTACCTGGAACCTGTTGGCCTGCCGCTTACGCGCCCGCCTGCGCCGCTTTCCCCTGTCCGTGGAAGTCGAGCCGAAAACGGGTGCCCTTGCCTACCCGGCTGCTGACCTTGATCACCCATCCGTAATGCTGGCAGATTCTTCTCACCAGGGACAGGCCGATGCCCTCCCCCCCGCCGGTGCTGTAGAAGGGTTTGAATACCGCGTCCAGCTGTTCCGCGGGAATACCCACGCCGGTGTCGGAGACGCTGAGGCTGTAGTTGTCCAGCGTGACCCGGACACAGCCCTCCGAGGTATAGGAGAAGGCATTGCGAATCAGATTGCCGATCACAATGCGCAACAGCGCGCACTCCACTGACAGGACCGGCGTCGAGTGCACCGTGATATCGACGTCGACCTGGTTGGATTCCAGCAGGTGCCGGTGGCTGTCCACCACTTCGCGCAACAGCTTGTCGACTTCACAACTCGAAGTCAGCCGGTCCGGTTGCTGCTCGCGGGCGAGTTCCAGCAGGGCATAGGTGATTTCCGACATTTCCCGGGCCGCGCGTGCAATGCGCCGCACACGGGTATGCTGGGCATCGTCCAGTGAAGCGTCTTCCCGCAACACCTCTGCCGCACCCTCGATCACGGCCAGCGGGGTGCGCAGCTCGTGGCTGACGTCAGCGGTAAAGGCCTGCTCACGCTCGATGAAGGCACGCAGGCGATCCTGGTAGGCATCGAATTCCCGCGCTAGAATCCCCGTTTCATCACGCGGAAAATCATCGGCAAGCGCCGTGGAGCGATTGCGGGGTTCAAGATTCCCCACCCGTCGTGCCAGCTCGCCCACCGGAGAAACCACGCGTTCAGCGAGCCACAGGCCCAGTGCGGCCGACAGGCCGATCATGATCAGCACACCGCCGGCCAGGTAGGCCCTGAACTGGCGCTCCTTGTGCTGTATCTGCGCATCGTCGTAGAGCAGGACGAACTGCCGGCCATCCTGTATACGCACCTCGGCGAAATAATGACGGCCTGCCAACGATAACTGGTGCAGACCGGCCGTCATACCCTGCAGCGCCTCCGGCATCGCGGTGCGCCCTTCACTGTCCTGAACGTAGGTGCGCAGAATCGAGCTGCCCGGGGCCACGGTGGACGGATCTTCCCTGTAGCGCTCGATAAAACCGCCCAGCTCCGAGGACAGGGTTTCGGCCAGCAGCCGCTCTTCCATGGTGAGGGTAAGCCAGTAGAGTATCCCGGCCAGCGCCAGGCTGACGACACCGCCCAGCAGCGCAAAGGCGATGCTGATGCGGTAGCGCAGGCTAGTCCTGAACCTCATCGGGCGCTGCCAGCTGGTAACCCATGCCGTGCACGGTGCGCAGCAGCTGGGTCTCAAAGGGTTTGTCGATGGCGCTGCGCAACACGTGCAGGTGGGTGCGCAAGGCGTCGCTGTCCGGCCGTTCGTTGCCCCAGATACGGCGCTCCAGTTCGCGTTTCGGCACCACGCGCGGTGACTGACGAATCAGCAGGGTCAGCAGTTTGAGGGGGATCGGCGGCAGGGTGATCGACTGACCGGCACGTTGCACGCGCAGCGTGTCCGGGTCGAACACCAGGTCGGCCACCTGCAGCACTTCCCGTTCCTGGTCGCCACGCGCACGCCGCACCAGCGCCCGCAGCCGGGCCTCCAGTTCCTGCAGGGCGAAGGGTTTGACCAGGTAGTCATCGGTACCGGCGGCAAAACCCTCCAGCTTGTCATCCAGGGTATCGCGTGCCGTAAGCATCAGGATCGGCACGGTCACGCCGGTATCGCGGATACGGCGACAGAGCTCCAGCCCGTCCATGCCTGGCAGGGTCAGGTCGAGCACCAGCGCGTCGTACACCTTGTCCTGGATGAACTGCATGCCGGTTCTCGCGTCATAGGCGGCATCCAGTATGTACCCCTTGGGTTCGAGGTAGTCATACAGGTTGGCAACCAGGTCCGGGTTGTCTTCAATAACCAGTATATACATGATGCCCTGTCACTCCGGTGCCTCCTCGCGCGGTACGGATGCGCATTCCCTGAAAATGCGCTTGTCGCAGGTCCTGCAGACCGACTTGTCCAGTTTCTGGAAAATACCGATGATCGCCGCTGTCTTGGACTGGAACACGTTATTGGATCCGATCGCATCCAGGCAACCGCAGCTCTCCAGTGACTCCCACAGGCCTTTCTTGACCTTGATCAGGTACAGGTCACCGCCCCTCGCCCGGCGCTTGCGGGCTTCCGCCACCAGTGTGGAACCACCGGTAATATCCGCAAAGTTGATGCCCTGCGCAACCACGGCCAGGTGTTTCTGTTCCGGGTGGTTTTCCTCCAGGTCCGCAAACGCCTCCTGCACATGGTTGATGGAACCGAAGAACAGGGAACCATCGATGCGCAGGATATGCAACTGCGGACACTGCGGCAGGTCCGGGTCGGTCGCGAATTTTCGCCCGTACTGGCGCGGGTCCGGCACACGCGTAATGATACGGGGCCGGGATACCCGCATCAGGTACAGGATCAGCGACAGCATGACGCCGGCAATAATGGCGAACTCCAGTTCCAGGAACAGCGCACCGAAAAAGGTCACCGCCATGATGCCGGTCTCGCGACGGCTGGATTTCAGGATATGCCCGATTTCCCGGAAATCGATCAGGCCCCAGGCCACCATGAACAGGATGCCCGCCATCGCGCCATTCGGCAGCCAGGCGGCCAGGGGTGCCACCAGCAATACGATCAGCATCAGTAACAGGCCGGCAAACATGGCCGCCAGTGGTGTTTTGGCGCCGGCCTGGTAATTCAGGCCACTGCGGTTGAAGGAGCCGGTCGCCACGTAGCCGGAGAAAAAACTGCCGGCGATGTTCGACAGCCCCTGGCCGATGAACTCCTGGTTGCCGTCGATACGCTGACCACTGCGCGCACCCAGCGAACGACCGATGGATACCGCCTCGGTCAGCGCGAACAGGGTAACAGCCACAGCAGTGGGCGCCAGGTTCTTGATGGTGGTCAGGGAGAAATCAGGCGAGGAAAGCGGCGGCAGCGTCTGTGGCAGTGCGCCGACATTTTCGATGCCGGTTACTGCCGTGCCGAATACCTGGTTCAGCACCGCGGCCACCAGGCTGCCAAAGATCATGGCGATGATCAGGTAGGGCAAGCGGGGCCACAGGCGTTTTACCAGGATGCCCGACAGGAGGGTCAACGCGGCCACCGTGGTGACATAGCCGTTGATGTTCGGGATCTGGTGCCAGAAGGAAATCAGTACATCCTGCACATGACCACCGCGCGGGATCTCCACACCGAAAAAGTTTTTCAGTTGTTTGGCGGCGATCAGGATGGCTGCACCGGCGGTAAAACCGACGATGACCGAGTGGGAGATAAAATTGACCAGCGCGCCCATGCGCGCAAGCCCCAGCACGATTTCGATCACACCGACCATAAAGGTCAGGGTCAACGCCAGGGTCACGTAATCCATGCTGCCGGGCTCGGCATAGACGCTGAGCGAGGAAAAAAGCACGATCGATGCTGCGGTGGTCGGCCCCGAAACCAGGTGCCAGGAAGAACCGAACAGGGCCGCCACGATGGCGGGCACCATACCCGCATACAGGCCGTATTCCGGCGGCATGCCGGCAATGGTGGCGAAGGCCACGCCCTGGGGCAACACGACGATGGCGCCGGTCAACCCGGCAATCAGGTCGCCGCGCACCGTTTCCCGGTTCAGCAACGGCCACCAGGTCAGGAAAGGAAAATACTGGGTAATGGAATCAGACCAGCTCGCTTGTTTCATGAAGATACCAGAGTTACTGTCAGAAAAGGTCTGACAGCGGGCCAGCCCCGCTGCCGAAGCGCCGCGCAAGGTACCATGACAATGATAAAGATTGCGTTAAACCGCAACCCTGGGTGACCGACTACCCACGATTCGCCTGCAAAGCGCTGATTACCCGGTTATCGGTCATCGGTCAGCCCCCGTTTCAGCCACGACACTTGGCAAACCGGTCCGATACCTCTAAACTGCCTGCCAATCCAGCCGCTAACGCCCCTATGTTTTTCAAGCGCTTACTAACTATATGGTTTCTCCTGTTCACCCTGAACAGCAGTGTGGCGTGGGCTTTTCCCGATCACCCGCCTGTTGCCGGC
This sequence comes from Gammaproteobacteria bacterium, assembly GCA_011371465.1. Classification (GTDB taxonomy): domain Bacteria; phylum Pseudomonadota; class Gammaproteobacteria; order DSM-19610; family DSM-19610; genus Thiogranum. The sequence goes on from DRQL01000189.1 coordinate 8,422, forward strand.
AGCGGCCAGGCGCAGACCGATGACGGTCAGCATAAACACCCGCTGCCCTGGCCACTTGACGAGACCTGCGACGACCACTGCGGCCATTTCAGCGCCCACGTGGTTGCGCTGATTTCAACCACTGCCGCGCTCCAGCCCGAACGCCGCTCCACCATATTCTACGTTTCCCAGCGTATCCCCGGATCACGCGACCCGGCTCCACCTTTTCAACCCCCCATCGGCTGAATCCCTGTTCTGACGCCCTGCGCCGCGCATGACGCGGTGCGGTTCCCTGTTTGACGTTCACAGGATTCACCCTGATGCAAAATGTATCCACCTGGCGGCGAACGCTGTTCGCCTGCCTGTTACTGGTCCCGTCGCTGCCTGTCGCCGCGGCGGGCGCTGCGCCCGCCCTGCAACAACTGGCGCGGGATTTTCTCGCCGAACACCCGGCCGCGCAGGCCGCCCGCGCCGACCTGGAGCGTGCGCTGGCCGAAGCACGCGCCGTCGGTCAGCCTCTGTATAACCCGGAAATCGAGCTGGACTACGAGGATGCCACCGACATCACCAAAACGATCGGTCTCTCCCAGACCCTCGACTGGGCCGGCAAACGCCGCGCACGGGATACCGCCAGCCAGGATTCAATCCGTGCTGCAAAAGCAGCACTGGCAGCAACCCGGCAACAGATGCTGGGCGAATTACTGACCGAACTGAGCAGCGTGGTCACGAATGCGGAAGCCGCCCGCCTGGCCCGGCGGCGCGTACAGCTGCTGGACGAATTCCTGCAGCTCGCGGAACAGCGCTACGCGGCAGGCGACGTCGGGCAGACCGATGTAGACCTGGCACAGCTGGCCGTATCCGAGGCCCGTATGCAGGCCGCCTCCATCACCGCCGATGCCATGGCTTCCGAGGCGCGCCTGGCCACCCTGGTCCCGACACCGACCGGGGGCTGGCCGACCCTGCCACCGCTGCCGCGTGATCTCGCGGCGTTCAATGCAGAGACGTTGTTGCAGCAACACCCTGGCCTGCGCCAGGCACAGGCGGAAGCCGCCGCCGCCAGGGCGAGCGTGGACATCGCCCGGCGCGACCGTCGACCGGACCCCACCATCGGCATACGCGGCGGCGAGGAAGACGACGACACTCTGCTGGGCGTAACCGTCTCGATACCCCTGTTTGTACGCAATTCCTTTCGTGCTGAACTGGACGCAGCCAACGCGGAGGCCATGCGTGCAGAACAGGCCTACCAGCATGTCCTGCGCCGCGCCAACGGCACCCTGCAGGCGGCGGCACAACGTTATCGCCTGACCCGCGTCGCGCTGGCGTACTGGGAAAAGACCGGGAAAACCAGCCTCCGGGACCGCATCGAACTGCTCAAACGCCTGTGGGAAAGCGGTGAAATCAGCACCACCGACTACCTGGTCCAGCTGCAGCAAACCCTGGACACCCAGGCTTCAGCCGTCGAGCTACAGGGCACTGCCTGGGCCGCCTGGATTGCCTGGCTGACGGCATCCGGCACCACCGAACACTGGCTGGGCCTGTAGTACAGCGCCCTGGCATCTAACGGAGTACGAATATCATGCGTAATTTACACCTGATGGTTTTTCTGCTGGCCCTGGTTTCAGCAAACGCCCTGTCGGCCGCAGGCCATGACCACGAAGAAAGCGGGCACAGTGAAGAAGGACACGGGGGCCACGATGAAGCCGAGGGCGCCGCGGAACTGAGCGAAATACAGGTCCGCACCGCCGGCATCGAAACACTGGTTGTGCAGCACAGCGAACTGGCTGACATCATTGTCGCACCCGGCGAAGTCGCCCTGAATGCCTACCATACCTCCAAGGTGGCGCCGCGCATCGAAGCCCAGATCGTGCAACGGCATGCCCGGCTCGGCGACACGGTAAGCGCCGGCCAGCCGCTGGTCACCCTGTCCAGCGTCGCCGTCGCACAGGCGCAGGGAGAACTGCTGGTCAGGGACCGCGAGTGGAAACGGGTCAAAAAGCTGGGCCGCAAGGTAGTGTCGGAGCGGCGTTATGTCGAGGCCCAGGTCGCGCGCCAGCAGGCCCATGCCAAACTGGTTGCCTACGGCATGAGCGACGAACAGATCAGCAAACTGCTGAAGCAGGCGGATGCTTCCCGCGCCACCGGTGAGCTGGTCCTGCTGAGCCCCCAGCAGGGTACGGTCATCCACGACGACTTCATCATCGGCGAGCTGGCGCAGCCCGGGCGTGAACTGTTCGTGATCACCGATGAAAGTACGCTGTGGGTCGACGCACGCCTGACGCCGGAAGATGGCGTCCATGTCCGCGTCGGCGCCCGGGCACGCGTGCAGGTCAACGGTCACTGGGTCGATGGTGAAGTCACCCAGGCCCAGCATGCCCTGGATGAAAATACCCGCACACTGCCGGTGCGTATCCAGATCGCCAATCCCGGTGACCGGCTGCATCCCGGCCAGTTTGTGCGCGCGGAAATCGAGAGCGCGCAGCGCAAACCGGGGATCGCTGTCCCGGTAGCCGCCGTACTGCGCAGCCCGGACGGCGACTGGCAGGTGTTCGTGGAGGAAGCCCCGGGGCGCTATGTGCCGAAAGAAATCGAAGTACTGCGCACGGTCGGCCGGCAAATGGTCATCGACGGCCTGCAGGACGGCGAACGCATTGTCAGCAAGGGCGCATTCTTTATCCAGTCCGAAATCGCCAAGGGCGGTTTTGAAGTCCACAACCACTAGGAGCGATGCACCATGTTGAACAAACTCATCGACCTTGGGGTGGAAAACCGCCTGCTGGTGGTACTGGCTTTGCTGGCAACCATCGCCGGCGGCGTACTGATCCTGCCGAACCTGAATCTCGATGCCTTTCCTGACGTCACCAACGTCCAGGTGCAGATCAACACCGAGGCGCGCGGCCTGGCTGCGGAAGAAGTCGAACAGCTGATCACCTTTCCGATCGAAGCAGTGATGTACGCGCTGCCGGACGTGGAAGAAGTGCGTTCGATCTCCAAGACCGGCCTGTCGGTCATCACGGTGGTGTTCAAGGAAGGCACTGATATCTACTTTGCCCGCCAGCTGGTGTTCGAACGCCTGCAGACCGCGCGTGAACAGATCCCGGAAGGCATCGGCACACCGGGCATCGGGCCCAATACCTCGGGGCTGGGACAGGTCTACCAGTACATCCTGCAGGCCGAGGACCCGGAAAAATACGATGCCATCGCCCTGCGCAGCCTCAACGACTGGATCGTCAAGCTGCTGCTGATGCCGGTAGGCGGTGTGACCGAGGTGCTGTCTTTCGGTGGTGAGGTGCGCCAGTACCAGGTGCAGCTCGACCCGCAGCAACTGCTCGCCTACGGGCTGAACGGTGACGACGTGGCGGAGGCCATCGAGGCCAACAACCGCAACGCCGGTGGCTGGTACATGAACCGCGGCGAAGAACAACTGGTGATCCGCGGTGTCGGCTGGGTGCGCAGTGGCGAAAACGGCCTGCGTGACATCGGTAACATCCCGCTCAAGGATGTCGATGGCGTGGTGGTGCGCGTGCGCGACGTGGCGCGTGTCGCCTTTGGCCCGGAAATCCGACAGGGTGCGGTCAGCATCACACGCAAGGATGCTGACGGCAAGCCGGAAGCACTGGGAGAAGTGGTCGCCGGGGTGATCCTTAAACGCCTCGGCGCCAACACCAAGGCCACCATCGACGGGATCGAGTCGCGCCTGCCGGCGATCCGCACCGCGTTACCGGACGGGGTGACACTGGAACCCTTTTACGACCAGGCCAGTCTCGTTGACCAGGCGGTGAACACCGTATCCAAAGCGTTACTGGAAGCCTTTGTACTGATCGTCATCGTACTGATGCTGTTCCTGGTCAACCTGCGCGCCACCCTGCTGGTGCTGATCTCGGTACCCATCTCCATCGGCCTGGCACTGATGGCCATGGCCTACTGGGGGGTATCGGCCAACCTGATGTCGCTGGGAGGCCTGGCCATCGCCATCGGTATGATGGTGGACGGCTCGGTGGTGATGATGGAACACATTTTCACGCACCTCACCACCCCGGACGCCGAACACCGCGAGCAGATCCGGCGCGAGATTGCGCCGGGGGATGAAGCGCCCTACGACGCAGCCCACGACACACACGGGATTGCCCTGCGTATCCAGGAATCAGCGCGGGAAGTCGGGCGACCGGTATTCTTTGCCGTACTGATTATCATCATTGTGTTTGCCCCCCTGTTCAGCCTGCAGGGTGTCGAGGGCAAGCTGTTCCAGCCCATGGCGATATCCATTGTGCTGGCCATGCTGGCCTCGCTGATGGTAGCGCTGGTGGTGGTGCCGGCACTGGCGACCTACCTGTTCACGCGCGGCGTAGCGCACCGGGACAGTCCGGTTATGCGACCGCTGGAAGCACTCTACCGGCGTGCACTGCCCTGGGCACAACAGCACCGCAACACGGTAGTCATCAGCGCCCTGCTGCTGTTCACCGGGTCACTGGCGGTGGTACCCTTCCTCGGCACCGAATTCGTGCCGGAACTGGAAGAAGGCACCCTCAATATCCGGGTCACCCTCGCGCCTTCCTCCAGCCTGGATACCGCACTGGAAGTGGCCGGTAAACTGGAGGCTGAACTGATCCGCTTCCCGGAAGTGCTGTATGCCACCAGTCGCGTCGGTCGCGCCGAGATCGGTGGCGACCCGGAACCGGTGTCCAACGTGGAAATCTTTGTCGGCCTGAAACCGGTGCCGGAATGGACCAGCGCATCCAACCGCCAGGAATTGCAGAAACGGATGGAGGAAAAGATGTCCAGCCACCCCGGCCTGCTGTTCTCGTTCTCGCAACCGATCGCCACCCGCGTGGATGAGCTGTTGTCGGGTGTGCGGGCACAGCTTGCCATCAAGCTGTTTGGCTCGGATCTCGACGTGCTGGCGCAGAAAGGCAGTGAGATCGAGGCGCTGGTGAAGACGGTCAGGGGCACCCGTGGCGTGGCCATGGAGCAGATCGGCGGGGAATCCCAGCTTGCGGTACGTCCTGACCGGGATGCGCTGGCGCGCTATGGCATACCCGTGGCACAGGTCATGGACCTGGTGTCGGACGCCATCGGCGGCCGCGCTGCCGGCCAGGTCATCAAGGGCAATGAGCGCTACGATATCTACGTGCGCCTGGCGAAGGAATACCGTGACAGCGTTGAAGCCATTCGCGGCCTGATGCTGCAGGCGCCCGGTGGCGCCTGGGTGCGCCTCGGCGACGTGGCACAGGTGGCCATCGAGTCCGGACCGCCGCAGATCCGCCGCGATGACGTACAGCGCCGCGTGGTCATCCAGTCCAACGTCGAGGGCCGCGACATGGGCGGCCTGGTGGCGGAACTGCAGCGGCGCATCGACGAGGAGATCGACCTGCCGGCCGGCTACACCGTGGTGTTCGGCGGCCAGTTCGAAAACCAGCAGCGCGCCCAGGCGCGCCTGATGATCGTCGTGCCCCTGTCACTGGGACTGATCTTTCTGCTGCTGTACTTTGCCTTCAGTTCCGTTGGCCAGGCCCTGTTGATCATGCTCAACGTACCACTGGCGCTGATCGGCGGCATTGCCGCGCTGTTCATCTCCGGGCAGTACCTGTCGGTGCCGGGCTCCATCGGCTTTATCGCGCTGTTCGGTGTCGCGGTACTGAATGGCGTGGTCATGGTAAACGCCATCAACCAGCGGCTGTTCGACGGCAAGGGCCCGGACCAGGCCGTATTCGAGGGCGCCATGTCGCGCCTGCGCCCGGTATTGATGACCGCTTCAATCGCCGCCCTCGGCCTGATACCCATGCTGCTGTCCAGTGGCGTCGGTTCCGAGGTGCAGCGGCCGCTCGCTACGGTGGTGGTCGGTGGCCTGTTTTCCTCCACCTTGCTGACGTTGTTCGTGCTGCCGGTACTGTACAAGGTGTTCTCGCGTCCGGCACTGAGTGAGGACAACCCGGCGACCTAGCGATATCCTCTCCCTGATTCGTGACCACGCAGCGGGGAGGGTTGCCAGCAATGACAGGCAGTGAGATAAACTATGGCATGTACTGACTGCGACAACGGTTTCACCGGCCCCTGGTGGCGTTACCCGCCGCTGCGTAATGCGCTGCTGGCCGGCGTGATCGCACTCAGCGCCTGGCTGCTGATGCTGGCCGGCACTATCGATACTGCGCTGGAAACAGCCCTCTACTGGCTCGCCATCCCGCTCGGCGGTTACCTGTGGGCCAGGGAGGGCCTGGAAGAACTGTTCGAGGAACACGAGGTCGGGATTTCGCTGCTGATGATCGCGGCCACCGCCGGTTCCGGTATCCTCGGCCTGTGGGAAGAAGCCGCCGCACTGGTGGTGCTGTACGGCGCCGCCGAAGGTATCGAGGAATACACCTTTGCCCGCACCCGCACCGCGATACGCGCGTTACTGGACCTGGCGCCGAAGGAAGCCCGCGTGCTGCGCGACGGCGAGGAAATCACCGTACCTGCCGAATCCCTGCAGCCCGGCGAACATTTCGTGGTCCGCCCGGGCGAATCGCTGCCGACGGACGGCCTGATTATCAGCGGCGAATCGGGGCTGGACGAATCACCGGTCACGGGTGAGTCCATCCCGGTCGACAAGGGGCCGGGGGACCCGGTGTTTGCCGCCAGTATCAACGGCCAGGGGATGCTGACCATCGAAGTGACGGCCGGTTTTGCCGACAACACCCTGTCACGCATCATTCACCTGGTCGAAGAGGCGCAGGACCAGAAGGGTCGCGCCCAGCAATGGATGGAACGCTTCGGACGCCGTTACAGCCCCGCTGTGCTGGCCACGTCAGCCCTGTTCCTGCTGGTGCCCTGGCTGGGTTGGGGTGACAGCGCGACCTGGGCCGAGCGTGCCGTCATCCTGCTGGTGGCCGCAGCACCGTGCGCGCTGGTCATCTCCCTGCCCATCACCATGGCCGCCGGTATCGCCGGCGCCGGCCGGCGCGGTATCCTGATCAAGGGCGGTGCCCACCTCGAACACCTGGGGATCATCCATACCATTGCCTTCGACAAGACCGGCACCCTCACCCACGGCAAACCACGTGTCACTGATGTCACCGTCCTGAACGGGAAGGAAGAGGAGCTGCTGGCGGTAGCCGGCGGACTGGAATCTTCCTCCGGACATCCGCTGGCACGCGCCATTGTCGACTACGTTGGCGCACGCGGCATCTCTGCATTACCCCCGGGTGATTTCGTCTCCCTCACGGGTTCCGGTGTGCAGGCAGAAATCAACGGCGTCCTGCTCTACCTCGGCAAACCGGACCTGTTCCGCGACCTGGGACTGCCGCTGGCAGAGATCGAAACCCGCCTCAATGAACTGCAGGCGGACGGCAAGACCGTGGTTCTGGTCGGTTCGGGAAAACAGGTAACAGGCCTGATCGCCCTGCAGGACACCTTGCGTGACGATGCACGGGATGTGATCGCACGCCTGCACGACATGGACATCCGCACCGTCATGCTCACCGGTGACAACCGCCGCACGGCAGAACGCGTGGCAGCTCAACTCGGCATCGACGACGTGCGTGCCGACCTGAAACCCGAAGACAAGGTAAGCGCGGTAACGGCGCTGCTGAACGACGGCCCGGTACTGATGGTCGGCGACGGCGTCAACGATGCACCCGCGCTGGCCGCCGCCACCTGCGGCGTGGCCATGGGGGCAGCCGGCACGGATGCCGCCATCGAGGCCGCGGACATCGCGCTGATGGCCGACGACCTCGACAAGCTGGAAGAAGCCCTGCAACTGGGTCGCAGGGCACGCAGGATCAGCCTGCAGAATATCGTGTTCGCCATCCTGGTGCTGGCGATACTGATACCGGCCGGGGTCGGGGGCTTCATCAGCATCGCCGTCGCCGTGCTGGCCCACGAAGCCAGCGAACTGCTGGCCGTCGCCAACGGCCTGCGCGCCGCGAAACATTGATCCCTGTTATGCCCCGTAGGTCGGATTAGCGACAGCGTAATCCGACAGTGCACCGTCGGGTTACGGCACTGCGTGCCTAACCCGACCTACGAGGGTTGATTCCGGCTGGTACTGGCAGACACATCGACTGAACCTTGCCAAACCCCGTAGGTCGGATTAGCGTTAGCGTAATCCGACAATACGCCTACCCATCAGAAAACAGCGACTCGCGGGCTGCTTCCATCACTGCGGACACCACCGGGTGAGTCACCCGCCGCTCGACGGATATTGCGTAGAAATGTTCTTTTACCGTATCAACCCGACCAATCGCAGTGACTTCGTACTGCCACTCCACCTCTGCTTCTATGGCTGCGGGCGCGACAAAGATGCCTGCGCCCTGCTGCCCGAAGGCCTTCATCAGGGCGCTGTCGTCAAACTCGGCGATCACCCAGGGATGAATTCGATGTTTATCCAGCCACTGGTCAATCCCGGAACGCAGCTGGGTACCACTACCGGGCAATAAAAGCGGCGCACCCTCCAGGCAGGCGGGGAAATCACCGGCAAACTGTTTGCACAACTTTTTCGTGGCAAAAAAGCTCACCGCGCATTCACCAAGCTTGTGACTGAAACCCCGCGTACTGACCGTGGGAGGAATCGGGCGGTCCGCCAGCACCAGGTCCAGCCGGTGCACGGCCAGTTCCGCCAACAGCATATCGAGACTCGCCTCGCGGCAGATCATACGCACCGGCTCTGCCAGCTGCAGCGCGGGCTCCAGGATGCGATGGGTAATGGACTTGGCCAGTACATCGACCACACCCACTCTGAACAGTTGCGGGCGCCCTTCCGGCAGCTGGTGGATGACCTCCTCCAGCTCCCCGCCGAGCGAAAATATTTCATCCGCATAGCTCAGTACCAGCCGCCCGGTCTCGGTAAGTTCCAGGTTACGTCCCACCCGGGTGAACAACTCCACCCCGAGATGCTCTTCCAGCAGGTTCAATTGGCCACTGATCGTTTGCGGTGTCAGGTTTAACCGCTCACTGGCCCGGGCCACGCCACCCTCCCTGGCCACCGCCCAGAAGTAGTGCAGGTGCTTGTAGTTAACCATCGGTTCTCCAATACTTCGTATTTTTCGAATGTTTAGGAAAGAATAATCGACTTTTAAAGAGATTGTAAGCCGCCTAGCATGCCTGTACTTCCAGCAACCAACGCACTACACCGGAGGACGCCATGCAAATTGACATCCAGGCACGCAATTTTCCCCTGACAGACGCTCTGCGCAGCCACGCTGCACGACGGTTGCGTTTCGCTCTCACCTGCTGTGACCGGTATATACAGCGGGTCGTGATGCGGCTGTCCGACATCAACGGTCCAC
>DRQL01000190.1 GCA_011371465.1 Gammaproteobacteria bacterium
CGCTACCTGCAGATCCGGCCCGACCTGGTAAAGCCGGAGCGCACCTATATCGCGGAAATCACCGCACGCTTCAGCCGCAAACTACCGCTGGAGGAAAAGGTCTGCCACCCGGTCGACGCAGTACTGGCCGGGCGTCGCAACAACCCGCCGGAACCGGGCATCCGTTCACTGGCCGTGTATAACCCGATTCACTACCAGGAGCTGCCGGAACTGTTCATGGATTTCATCTGCAGCCTGACCGGCAAGTCACCGTCCACCACCGGTGCCGGCAGCGAAGGCGCGCTGACCAAGGGACCTTTCAACGCCCTGCGTACCACGGCGGATCTCAACAATGCCCTGGTGTCCTTTATTCTCACCGGCTACGCGGGCTTTTCCAGTTCGGCCGGCTACGTTGGCCCCTATGTGCGGGTCGATCACGACATCAGCCTGCTGGTCCCGGAAATCTGGGCGCGTATCGAACCCGAGGAACGCGAACCCGAGTACCTGATACGACACGGCTACCTGGAACCGCTGGAAGACTTCGAGTACCAGGGCAAACGGGTGCTCGCCAGTCGCCTGGGTTATCGCATCACCGAACACTTCGTGCACGGCTTTTTCGGCAAGATTTTTGACAAGCCGAATGCCGTGTTTACCGAGGACATCCTGCGTCCCGAACTGCAGGGCCTGGACGTCTTTGTCGACGGCATCAACAATATTGTCGAGGCGCAGCAGCGCGTTGCGCAGCGTTACCTGGACGACGGCAGCATCGACGATGCCTGTCCGCCACTGCAGGCCCTGCTGCACATCATGGCAACCGGCGAATACCAGGGCATGGACGTGCACCACCCGCGCATACGCGCCATGTTCACGCGCGCCCAGCTGCTCAAGGCGGACTGGTACCGTGAGCGCCTGCAGGTAAAACAGCTGCGCGATGTCGAACTGTGGAAACGCCACTGCTACAGCCTGCAGCAGTTCCTCGATGACGCCGACTACGCGGATGAAGCAGAACGACTGGGGATCCGTCAGCGCCTGGATGGCGCCCGGGAAAAACTCGAGCAGGCTCAGAGCGAGGAATACCTCAAGGGGCTGGTGGGCACACTGGGTGCGGACCCGCTGCAGCCCGCTGCCTGCATGGCGGAAAACCAGCTGGTCAACTGGAGCAAGTCGAAACTGCCCTTCTTCAGGGAAGGCGCCGCCGAACAGGAAACAAATCCGGCACACCCGCACAAGGTCCCGTCACTGCTGCAACGCTTCAAGGCCAGGTTCCGGAAAAACCGCCTGCAGTAATGCGGCTGCCGCTAGGATTCCATCGCGCACTTGCGCAGGTGTTTTTCGATCGCCCGGGCTACCGCTACAAAGCCCATGGTGCCGGTAACAAAACTTGCCGACCCGTAGCCCATGCTGCAATCCAGGTGTACGCCGTGAACACCGGGTTTGCGGTGTCCGACACGGCCATCCTCCGTCGGGTACACCTGCTGCTGGGCAGAAAATACACACTCGACGCCAAAATACCGTTTCGGGTTACGCGTATAGCCGTGCTGTGAGCGCAATTGTGCCCGCACCCTGGCCGCCAGCGGATCGTTGAATGTCCGTGTCAGGTCTTTCACCCGGATTTGTGTGGGATCGGTCAGTCCGCCCGCTGCACCGGTCGTGATCACCGGGATCCGGTTGCGTTTACAGTAATAGATCAGGGCGGCCTTGAACCTGATGCTGTCGATGGCATCGATTACGTAGTCGAAGCCTTTCCCGACCGGCAGGTACTCGAACAGGTTTTTATCGTTGATAAAATCATCGACTACTGTGCATCTGCAGTCCGGGTTGATTCCGGCAACCCGCTGTTGCATGGCCAGAATCTTCTTTTCACCCACACTGCTGTCCAGCGCGTGCACCTGGCGGTTGATATTCGTTGCACAGACTTCGTCGTAATCAATCAGCGTCAGTCGGCCCACGCCACTGCGCGCCAGTGCCTCCACTGCCCAGGAACCAACACCGCCCATACCGATGACACCAACATGCATGCCCGCGATCCGCTGCGCGGCATCCTTCCCGTATAGACGCGCTATACCTGAAAATCGATCGGACCGGTTACGGACGGACATACCCTGGACCGCTATGCATCCAGCGCAAAGACATCACGGGCATTGCGCGTGGTCTGCAGCGCCAGCTCGTCCGGCGCTGCATCGCGCACCTCGGCCAGCGCCTGCAGGCAGTCCGGCAGGTACTCCGGGCTGTTACGCTCACCCTGGTGCGCGGCAACCACCATGTCCGGCGCATCGGTCTCCAGCACGATGGCATCCAGGGGCAGTGCGGCTGCCAGCTTCCTGATCCGGGTCGAACGCGGGTAGGTCAGTGTTCCTCCGAAACCCAGCCTGAATCCCATGTCCAGGTACCGTTGTGCCTGTTGCAGGCTGCCATTGAAAGCGTGCACGGTCCCGCCGCTTACCGGGATACGTTTCAGCGTGCTGATGGTCTGGTCGTGCGCCTTGCGTACATGCAGGATCACCGGCAGCCCTGCGGCACGCGCGGTTTCCAGCTGTGCTTCGAACAGGGCCTGCTGCTGCGCGCGATCCAGCCCGGGCACCAGGTAGTCCAGCCCGATTTCACCGACCGCAACCGGCCGGTGTTCTTCAACCGCACCCTCCAGGGCAAGGACATCGGCTGCCGTATGTTCTCCCAGGAATACCGGGTGCAGTCCCAGGGCCGGGTACAGCGCTTCGTCCATACGACACAACTGCAGCAAGCCGTCCCAGTGCGCGGCATCGACCGCGGGAACCAGCATGCGGCGCACACCACGTGCACGCGCGCGCGCGAGCACCTCGCTGCGGTCCGGATTGAATGCTTCAAGGTCAAGATGGCAATGTGTGTCGACCAGTTCCATTAGCCGCTATTGTACGTTAGCAGCCTGGCAAACTCCCGCCATCAATTGCACATGCGGGTACCGGGCATGGTGATACTTCTCGACTGGCTGCGTTGTTGACGGCAGACTA
>DRQL01000191.1 GCA_011371465.1 Gammaproteobacteria bacterium
AACCATTACCAGGGATTTTCCCAACGCACCGTTGGCCAATACCTGGTATTCGATCGCGGAGGGCAACGCGTTGGCGGGTTTTGATCTGGTTACCAGCGCAGCAGACATTACCGCAACCTTTAATGGTGATATTGACAATAACAATAACTGCCTCAACGGCTATAACTGGTACTACGGGCTGGACGGGGTCAGGCCGGCGAACACCTTCGAATTACTGAGCGTGGTGTTGCACGAACTCGGCCACGGACTCGGTTTCCAGACCTATGTCAACCTGAGTACAGGGGCAAAGGCACTTGGTTTTAACGATACCTATATGCTGAATCTCGAAGACCACACCCCGAGCCAGAAGACCTGGGGCAGCAACGGCATGACCGATGCCCAGCGAGTGGCCTCGTCGATTGACACCGGCGACCTGCACTGGGTGGGTCCGAACGTGACCGCCCTGATCGGCAACTACTCGGCCGGGATCAACCAGGGCCATGTCAGGATGTATGCCCCGGATCCGCTGCAGGGAGGATCTTCCGTTTCTCACTTCAGCAATGCCCTGGCGCCCAACGAGCTGATGGAACCTTTCGATACGGGACCCAAGTCCGGCCCGGGCCTCGCATTGCAACTGTTCCAGGATATCGGCTGGAACACCTTTGCCGATGCGCGGCCGGTGATCACGGTGCTGGGTGACCAGAGCACCCATGATGGAGAGGCCATCCAGGTGACCATCCAGATCACGGACAACGATACAGCGGTGTCCAGCCTGACGCTGCAGGCCACCTCTTCCGACACGGCGATTGTCGATGCAGCCGGGATGTCCTTTACCGGCAGCGGCAAGAACCGTACTCTAACGATCACCCCGCTGGTCGGCAGCAGTGGCGCCACGACCATCGACGTCACGGTATCCGACGGCACCAGCAGTGCCAGCGAAAGCTTTGTACTCAACGTGGTGTTCAACAATCCGCCTGTGGTAACTCTGGGCAGCCCGGCCGATGGCAGCGCTTTCACGGATACCGACACCATCAGTTTGCAGGCCTCTGCAACGGATAGCGAGGACGGTGATGTCGGCGCCTCGCTGACCTGGTCCTCCAGCCTGGACGGCGCGCTGGGCAGCGGCGCCAGCCTGTTCACCCAGCTGAGTGAAGGCGTGCATACCCTTACGGCCACCGCAGTGGACAGCCTGGGCAAGACGGGCAGTGCCAGTGTGACGGTTACCGTCTATGGTCCCGGTGACACCGACACGGATGGCCTGGCGGACAACTGGGAGTTTTCCAGTTTCGGTTCCCTGAACGAAACCGCCACCGGTGACTTCGAAACGGACGGCCTGTCGAACCTCGATGAATTCAATCTCGGCACCGACCCGACCGACCCGGACACCGACCAGGATGGCGTCACGGACGGTGACGAAGTCAATGTCTACGGCCTGGATCCCACCAGCTCCGACAAGGGTGACGTTGGGCCGCGCAATGCGCCTGACGGTCTGATTAACGCCGGCGACCTGGTCATCATGGCCCGGCTGGCAACCGGTATCGACCAGCCCACTACGCTGGAATCGGCGCTGGCCGATATCAACCGGGACGGCCTGCTGAACGCGGCTGACCTGCTGTTGCTGGAGCAGGCAGTACTGAACGGCACGCCCCCCTGAGCAAAAAGCCCGCCGCTGGGGTAAAATGGCGGTTTTGGTTACCCGGCAACCCTGAACATGAGCAGTATCACCGAGGAGGCGCGGCGCCGCCGCACCTTCGCCATCATCTCCCACCCCGACGCGGGCAAGACCACGCTGACCGAAAAACTGTTGCTGTTTGGCGGAGCTATTCAGCTGGCCGGCACGGTCAAGGGTCGCAAGGCGGCCCGGCACGCGACCTCGGACTGGATGGCGATGGAAAAGGAACGCGGGATTTCGGTGACCTCGTCGGTCATGCAGTTTCCCTACCGGGACGCCATGGTCAACCTGCTGGACACGCCGGGGCACGAGGACTTTTCGGAAGACACCTACCGCACCCTGACCGCGGTGGATTCGGCGCTGATGGTCATCGACGTGGCCAAGGGTGTGGAAGCGCGCACCATCAAGCTGATGGAAGTCTGCCGCCTGCGCACCACGCCAATCTTTACCTTCATCAACAAGCTCGACCGCGAGGGGCGCGATGCCATCGACCTGCTCGACGAGGTCGAGAGCGTGCTGAGCATCGACTGTGCGCCGATTACCTGGCCCATCGGCATGGGCAAGCGCTTCAAGGGCGTGTATCACATCGAACAGGACCAGGTGCACCTGTACAAGCCCGGCGACAGCAGCAAACGCCAGGATGCCACCGTGATCAACGGGCTCGACAACCCGCTGCTGGACGAAGTGCTGGGCGGCCAGGCCGAAGAACTGCGCGAGGAGATTGAACTGGTGCAGGGCGCCAGTCATGCCTTTGACCAGGAGGCCTACCTGCGCGGTGAACTGTCGCCGGTGTTTTTCGGGTCGGCGATCAACAACTTCGGCGTACAGGAACTGCTGGATTATTTTGTCGAACACGCGCCGTCCCCCTTGCCGCGCCCGACCACGACACGTGATGTAGACCCGCTGGAAGACAAGCTCACGGGGTTTGTGTTCAAGATCCAGGCGAACATGGACCCGCAACACCGCGACCGCATTGCCTTCTTCCGCGTCTGTTCGGGCAGGTACCGGAAAGGCATGAAAATGCGCCATGTGCGTATCGGTCGTGACGTGCAGGTGGCCAATGCGCTGACCTTCCTGGCGTCCGACCGCGGACACGTCGAGGAAGCCTGGCCCGGCGACATCATCGGCCTGCACAACCACGGCACCATCCGCATCGGTGATACCTTCACCCAGGGTGAAGAACTGAAGTACACGGGCATACCCAACTTCGCGCCCGAACTGTTCCGTCGCGCCGTACTCAAGGACCCGCTGAAAATGAAAGCCCTGCAGAAAGGGCTGGACCAGCTCAGCGAGGAGGGCGCCACACAGCTGTTCCGGCCGCTGAAAAACAATGACCTGATCCTGGGTGCGGTCGGTGTGTTGCAGTTTGACGTGGTGGCGCAGCGCCTCAAGGATGAATACAAGGTCGAATGTATATTCGAGGCGGTCTCGGTGGCCACCGCGCGCTGGATCGAGTGCGAGGACGAGAAGG
>DRQL01000192.1 GCA_011371465.1 Gammaproteobacteria bacterium
ATTTCGTGGAATCCTGCATGGCAGCCCTCGAACCCGGACAGTCGGTGGGCACCATCCATACCGGGGTGCGTATCATTGATGAGCATGACAGGGTGCAGGAAGAACACCCCAACCGGGCCGGCGGAGCATCGGCGGCTGACTTTATCCGTGGCTGGTACAGGGGCAGGACCTCGTTATACCTGTGCAACACCTTGTATAACACCGCCAGGCTGAAGGAGGCCGGCGGCTTTGTCTCCCAAAAGAACCTGTTCAACGATCTGGTGCCCACTTTCACGCTGGCGACGAAATACGGACGGGCAGACGTCAGGGATGTAAAAGCGAGTTTCAGAAGGCATTCAGGTAACCGTGGATCCAGCATACCGGTCCGGGACTGGACCGTTGACAGCCTGCAATTGCTGGACCTGGTGTGTGACCTGTTGCCCGGAGAGTGCGCCGAACTGAGGGCGGAAGGGCAACGGTATTTCTGTAAAAAGATGTACTGGTATGCGTCCCGGTCCCCTTCGGCCAGACAGCGCTTGATGGACTACCTGCGCAGCTACCGGGCATTCAACTACAGCGTTTCGCCCCTGCACTATTTCTATGCAAAAAAAATCAGACGCAGACTTGGCCTGTAAATGCGGATTGCCTACTTCCTGAACGAATTTCCCGCGCTGTCCCAGACCTTTATTCTGAACCAGATTACCGGGATGATGGATCGCGGTCATGAAGTGGATATCTATGCGAAGTACCGGTTCAGCAGCGAGGCATGCCATGCCCAGGTAGAAGAATACCGCCTGATGGAGCGGGCAAGGATTTTTTCTGATGTACCCAGGGGCGGAGTGAGGCGTCTGGCCAGGGTGGTTCGGCTTGTCATCGAGAGGGGGTTGTGGCGTTCCCCCCTGTTACTTGCGAGAGTGTTAAAAGGATGGGGGCATGCAGGGGAAATCCTGAACCTGCGTTCCATCTACCACGTGCTGGCGTTCGCAGACCGGCCCTACTACGATATCCTTCATTGCCAGTTTGGCACGCTGGGACCGCTGGTGCTGAAGCTCAGAAGACTGGGCATTACCGATGGTGCGATCGTTACCTCCTTCAGGGGATATGATCTTACCCGCAACGCAGAAAGAAACCCGCGTTTCTATCGGGAACTGTTTGTATCAGGAGCGCGGTTCCTCCCGGTCAGCCAAAGCCTTGCTGACCGGCTGCTGGAAGCCGGTTGTCCCGAAGACCGGCTGCAGATTCTGCATTCCGGTATTGATTGCAGTCGCTTCACGTTTACACGAAGAACCAGGTCGCGTGACGGTGAAACCAGGGTGCTGAGTATCGGACGGCTGGTCGAGAAAAAGGGGCTGGTCTATGCGCTGGAAGCGGTTGCGAATGCACACCGGGCCGGCAGGAAGGTGCACTACACCCTGGTCGGCGACGGACAGCTGAAAGCGCAGATTGAAACAAGAATCCGGGAACTGGGTATCGAGGCGATTGTGACGCTGAAAGGCTGGTGTAATCATGATGAAATCATCCGCCTGCTGGAAGAGTCGCACCTGCTGGTGGCGCCAAGCATTACAGCGGCCGACGGTGACCAGGAGGGGATCCCGAACGTCGCCAAGGAAGCCATGGCTACAGGATTACCGGTGCTGAGCACATGGCACGGAGGAATCCCGGAACTGGTGGAAAACGGCGTAACCGGTTACCTGGTCCCCGAGCGCGATGTCGAGGCACTGACGGAACGGCTGGTTCGTTTCTGTGATGAACCGGGGGAATGGGCCGGGATGGGGGAGAGGGCAAGGGCGAAAATCGAGGCCGAATTTGACCGGGAGCGGATTAACGATGAGCTGGAATCCCTGTATGCACAGGTCAGTCAGGTTGGTGGCTGAGCGGCCGTTAGGCTGGCAACGGAAAAACGGCCGGTAACCTATGCGTTTAAGTGTAATCCTTGCCTGCTATAATGGGGAAAAAACCCTTGCAGATCAGATGGATGGACTGGCTTCCCAGGAGTGGTCCAAGCCCTGGGAGGTGGTTTTCGTCGATAACGGGTCGACCGACAATTCACGCGCGATCGCGGAACGCTACAAGGACAGGCTGCCCTGCCTGCGTATAATCGATGCCAGTGAAAAGCAGGGGAAATCGTTTGCCCTCAACAAGGGTATCCGGGCTGCGCGTGGTGAGTTGATCGCTTTTGCCGATGCAGATGACCAGGTGGCCCCCGGCTGGCTGGCTGCCATGGGAAATGCACTGGAAACCCATGACCTGGTGGCCTGCCGCTGGGACATCGATGCGCTGAACAGCGAGCGGAGTCGTCGCTACCGACGCAATGCCCAGCTGGACGGGGTGCAGGAAGTCCACTATCCCCCGTACCTGCCACATGCCGGTGGCGGTACCATCGGGATACGGCGCGAGCTGCATATGAAGATCGGCGGGTTCGATGAGTCGCTCCGGCACCTGGAAGACACCGACTATGTCTGGAAGGCACAGCTGGCAGGTGCCAGGATCCACTTCGAACCGGCTGCCGTGATGCGCATCCGCTTCAGGGACGATATAAAAAGTATCTACATGCAGAACAGGAACTACGCCGAGTACAATGTTTTTCTTTCCCGGCGCTACCGGTCGCACGGTGAACCCATGCCGCATCCCTGGCGCAAGTTTTTTTCCGCCTGGCTGAGTCTGGCGCGCACCTCCAGGCGACTGTTCCGGGGACCGGGACCACGTGCGGTCTGGACCGGAAAACTCGGTTGGCAACTGGGACTGTTGCGCGGTGTGCTGAAGTACCGGGTTCCCCCGGTCTAGACAGGTCAGCCGGGGGAAGACGGTGAACAGGCAGAATACTGTGTTCAGAAGAATAGCCCGGCGCTTCCTGGGTACGGTTACCCGTGTCAACACTACGGCTTCGGTGGCAGCGCTGACCTTTGACGACGGGCCGCACCCCGAGTACACGCCACGACTGCTGGAGATTCTCGAGCGGCACGGCGCACGCGCAACCTTCTTTATGGTGGGGAAGCGGGCGGAAAAATACCCGGAAGTAGTGGCGGAAGTTGCGCGACGCGGACACACGATCGGCAACCATTCCTGGAACCATCCCTCTTTCCCGCGGCTTACGGGCTCGCAACGGCGACAGCAACTCAGGCATTGTGCGTCAGTCCTGGCCGATACCGGGGCGCGTCTGTTCCGCCCGCCGTTCGGTCACCAGGACACGGCCTCCAGGCTGGATGCCTGGATACTGGGGTACGATGTGATTGCCTGGAGCATCCTGGCCGATGACTGGCTCGATCACAGTCCGGACCAGGTTTTCGACACGCTTTCAGAACGCGTCCGGCCGGGCAGTATAATATTGCTGCACGATGCGCTGTTCTGTGCGGAAAACCAGAAGCATCTGGATCGTGCGGCGACGCTTGAAGCCGTCGACCGGTTACTCACCGCGTACCCCAGCTACGAGTTTGTGACCGTGCCGGAACTGATGCAGCGTGGACGGCCGGTGCGTCAATGGTGGCAGCGACAGGGAGAAGCGGAATGGCTGGACAGGCAGAAATCATGGGAAGGTGGTGGTGAATACTGATAACAGAACGGCATCCCCGGTGTTTCTGTTCGCGGCAGGCTGGCGCTCGGGGAGCACCCTGTTACAGCGCCTGATTATTTCCAGCGGGCAGGTGCTGATGTGGGGGGAAGCGGGCGGCGCACTGAATACCCTGCATGACACGGCGGAGCGGTATGCGCAAATGGTGGGTCCGGGCAATGTTGCATTTCGACACGGCATGGGCGGGAGCGGCGGAGACTCCCTGAAAAATTTCCGGGAAAAAGGCGAGGCAGGCGTGCATGAATGGATTGCCTGCATGAATATGCCCGAAGAGGCCATCTATTCCGGACTGAGAAGTTTTTTTGATCATATCTACTCGGACCCGGCCGCGGAGATGGGGTACCCGAGGTGGGGCGTCAAGGAAGTGATATCCGGTGTGGAGACCGCCCGCTTTCTGCGCGCCCTCTATCCGTCGGCGAAATTCGTATTCCTGGTCAGGGATCCGTTCGCATGCCTGCTGTCGCTGAAACGGCGCCGCTGGCTTTCTGGTACAGTGAAGGACAGGCCGGTGGTGTACTTTTCAGAGCTGTGGCGCGATCTTGCCTCCGGTTTCAGGGAAGCGGATTTCGGCTTTTACCTGCGGTACGAAGACCTGATTTCGGATGACCGCACGCTGGAGAAGCTGCAGGAATACCTGGAGATCGAGGGATTGTCCCTGGATTTCGTGCGTAGCAGCCACGCGGACTGGAAGACCGCGGACAGGCGCACACTGACTTTCCGTGAAACGTTCACGGCACGCCGTATTCTGAAGGACGAGATGCGCCGGCACCATTATCCACTGGACCAACGAACATAACTTTATGATTTGCCATCACTACAAGACCGTGTTTGTTCACGTGCCAAAAACAGCAGGTCAGAGCGTGGAGCGGGTTTTTCTCGACCTGCTGGGTTTGACCTGGGAGACGCGCGCACCGCTCCTGTTACGGAAAAACCGGTCGCCGGAGCTGGGCCCGCCCAGGCTGGCTCACCTGACCGCGTCACAGTATGTGCAGTGCAAGTACATGACCCGGGAGCAGTTCGACAGCTACTTCAGGTTTGCTTTTGTACGGAACCCCTGGGACAGGGTGGTTTCCTTCTATAAGTACCTGGGCGAGACAAGTACTATGGGGTTCAAGCAGTACCTGGTGGAACGGTTTCAGTCCGAGGTATGGAACAGTTTGCACTGGTTTGTTAAGCCGCAAGCCAGTTTTCTCTATGATGACGATGACCGTTTGCTGGTGAATTATGTCGGGCGGTTTGAAAACCTGCAGACGGATTTCAACCAGGTCTGCAAGCGGATCGGCATTGCACAGACCGATTTACCCTGTGTGAACAAGTCGAAGAAGATTACCGCGAAGCCCGTTCCCGGGATATCCAAAGTAAAGCGGATTCTCGGCAAGCACGGTAAGACGAAGAAGGAAGCGCCGGTGCGATACCAGGATTACTACGACGAGGAATCCAGGGAGCTGGTTGCCAAACTGTACAGCAGGGATATCGAACTGTTCGGTTACCGCTTTGACGGAGTGGAACAGGCCGGGCGGAAAATCCCGGTTGAGAGCCAGTGACAAGGGTGGCTGGGCTTATGAAAGGTAAGGTATTATCACGGTGGCCGGAAAGCCTGAACCAGGTGAGCGTAAGGGGGTTATCATTAACCTCGACCGGCCCGGGACACAGAGACTACCATAGGATGCTGAATTGACATGAAAAATACCAGATCTCGTCAAGTTTTGCGCTTGCTGTTCTGCCTGGCGGCATGCATGCCGTTCAGCGTTTCAATGGCGGCTCTCGATAAAATTGAGCCCTATGCTTATGCCCGGGTTCTCTACGACTCCAACCTGTTCAGGGCCGACGATGATACCCGCAAGGAAGAAGACGATACGATCACGCACCTGGGTGGAGGACTGAAGTCCGACCTGAAGTTGAGCCGCCAGCATCTGCTGCTGGACCTGAAAGTGGACCGGGCACTGTACAAGGATTTTGACGAGCTGGACCATACGCGGGTGGATGGCGTCGGCACCTGGGCCTGGCAGGTGGGGAATTTGTGGAGTGGAAACCTTGGCTACAAGTACCGCCGGGAAATGTCTTCCTTCGACGAACAGTTTGTCCGCGAAAAGGATATGCGGACTACCCAGGCGGGTTTTTTCGATGCCGGCTACCAGATTCACCCTGACTGGAAACTGAAACTGGGTGCGGATATCCGGGATGTTTCCTACCAGGACCGTAAACGGCTGGACCGTGATGCGGCTTCCGGCCTGTTTGAAATCCAGTACCGGAACACACGCAATTCACGTGTTGGTGTGCGTGTCAGGTATACAGACAATGACCTGAAAGACCAGGATGTTGCCGGGGTCAAGGTCAGTAACGACTATACAGAGACAGAAGTCAGCGGTGTGCTGTACTGGGAAGGGACTGCGAAATCGTCTTTTGAAGCCAGGCTGGGGTATACCAGGCAGAACTTCGATGAATTGAGTGACCGTGATTATGAAGGCAGTACCGGCCGTTTGACCTACTTCTGGAAGGTGACCGGTAAAACAAAAGTGGATTTTTCCGTGTGGAGGGAGACATCCACCAAGTTTGACGAAGTGACTACCTATGTGCTGACCAAGGGTGCCAGGATCAGTCCCACCTGGAAGGCAACCCCTAAAATCACGGTCTTTGGTAACGTTTCCTATGTCAATGACGACTTTAAGGGACAGAATGATGTTGTCACTTCGCTCGGCGGCCCGCGCCGGGACGATGATATATGGAAAGTCAGGCTGGGCGCCCGCTGGCAACCCCGGCAGTTTGTGCAGGTGTCACTGAGTGTCAGCAGGGAAGACCGCGACTCCAGCATCGATGTTCGTGATTTTACCGATGACCAGGTGGATGCCAAACTGCGGTTCAATTTCTAGGGAACCTCTGATCAATTCGTCATCCCGGCAAGGGCCGGAATCCACGTTGTTGAGAACACTGGATCCCGGACTTCGCCGGGATGACGATAAAGGAATTGATCAAAGATTCCCTGGCGAGGCGGCTGACCGGGTAACTCGGTCCGCATGAGGATTCTTTATTACTGCCCGGAGTATTACAGCCGGCATGGCGGCCGTACGCATGCACGCGGTTTTTACCATGCGCTGGAAAAGTTGCCGTCGGTTTCCCGGTGTTTCCTGTATCCTGAAAACAGCGCGCAGGCTGGCGCGGGATCCGGCCGCACGGGAACACGCAGGGCCGGTAAACTCTGGTTTCTGCCGTCCACGCCAAGACGCATCATTCGTTTCTTCAAACCCCGGCACAGGTTGTCCAGGGCGCTGATCAACGTGATAAAAAAGAATGAATGTGATGCCATCGTTATCAGGACCGGTGTAAGGTTTCCGGCGATCGGGGACATAAAAAGAGCCTGCCCGGGAGTGCAGGTATGCCTGGAAATCAATTCCGCTCATTTTGATGAGTCCTTTAACGGGTTGCCGCTGCGCCGGGTGTTTCAGAGATGGGAGGCAAGCCGCTTTAACCAGGCGGATGCCCTGGTCGTTGTGTCGTCCTATTTGAAAAAGTACCTGGAAGCCCGTGCAGTCAGCCCGGAAAAGATCCTGGTGAACCAGAACGGGGTGGATGAGTCCCTGATCAACCTGTCCGGTGTGCCTGATCTCAGGAGGCATTACGGGTTCCCGGACGATGCATTTGTGATCGGCTATATCGGTGGTATGGAGTCCTTCAGAAGGCTGCCCGAGGTAGTCGAGTATGTCGCGGAGATCTGGCGCGCAGGGAACACGGATATCCGCCTGCTGATCGTCGGTGACGGGGCCGAAAGGTCGGCGGTTCAGGCGGCTGTAGAGGCGCAGGCTGATGGTTTCCGGGAGGCGGTG
>DRQL01000193.1 GCA_011371465.1 Gammaproteobacteria bacterium
GGATTGACATCGGCTACGTCCATGGAGCGTGAAATATCGAGCAGGATCACCAGGTCGGCACCGGGCGCAAACGGATTCATCTGGCGGAAATCCCAGCGCGGACCGGCCATGGCGAGTGACAGCAGGCTCCACGCCAGCGCCCAGCCAAACAGCGGCCAGCGGCTGTTGACGACGCGCGTGGTGGCGACCCCGGTCAGGTAGGGCAGCAGGCGGGTATCGGCGTAGCGGGTCTCGTATCCCTGCGGTCGCAACGGTGACGAACGCAACAGCCAGAAGATCACCAGCGGCGGTACCAGCAGGCCCCACAACCACAGTGGCTGGGCGAAGTGCAGGCCGGCATCAGGCATAACTGCGGCCCCGGTCCAGGTGACGGGCCCGCGCACCCGGAAACAGTCCCAGCAACAGCAGCGCCAGCAGCGCCATGCCCAGCGGCCAGCGGTAGAGCGGGTGCGGGATCATCACGGTGCGCGATTCCGCCCGGCTTTTTTCCAGTTCATCGATGCGCCGGTAGATGCTTTCCAGGGCGTTGGTATCGGTGCCGCGGAAATAGGCGCCGCCGGTGGTTTCGGCCAGGCTGCGCATGACGGCTTCATCGAAACCCAGGTCGTCGCGGGTGATCAGGCGACCGTTTTCCATGATTGGAACGTCCTTGCGGTCACTGCCCACGCCAATGGCATAAATACGAATGCCTTCGCGTGCCGCGAGTTCCGCGGCCACCAGCGGGGGAATGGTTCCGGCGGTATTTTCCCCGTCGGCGATCAGCACCAGCACGCGTGAACCCGGCGGACGCTCGCGCAGTTTTTTTACACCGAGCCCGATCGCATCGCCCATGGCGGTGCCGTCGCCGGCGATGCGCGGCACCAGTTCGTCCAGCAGCTGCTGGACGGCTTTGCGATCCAGGGTCAGTGGCGACAGCACGAACGCGCGGCTGCCGAAGATGATCAGGCCGACCCGGTCATCCCGGCGGGCTTCAATAAAGCGGCCGATGACGCCCTTGACCACCTGCATGCGGCTGACCTGCTTGCCGGCGATGGTAAAGTCCAGGGCATCCATGGAGTGCGAGGTGTCGACGGCCAGCATCAGGTCGTAGCCTTCGCGGCGTTCTTCGGTGTGCGGCACCAGCCACTGTGGTCGCATCAATGCGACCGTCAGGCCGACCCACAGCAGGGTCAGCAGCAGGTAATAGATGCGTGTGCCGATGGGGACGGTCGGTCGCCGGGTATGGAATGCCGCCTGCAGGTTGTGCAGCTCCGGGTGCAGCAAGGTGGTATTGCGCTCACGCGTATCGGTAGAGGTATAGGCGTGGTTGCGGTTCAGCAGCCACATGGACAGCGGTACGAACAGCAGCAGTCCCATCCATGGCCATTCGAACTCAAGCATGTCGGCTCCCGGCGCTGCGATCGACCCAGGGAAATGCGGCGTCGATGAGGCAGCGCAGCTGCCGGCTGTCCGCTTCATCACTGTCCGGCGGGGCATAGGGCAGGGTGAGCAGGGGACGCCCGTGACGCTTCCAGTCGAAGCCGGCCGGGTCGTGTTCCCGCAGCCAGCTCAGCCAGCGTTCACCACTCAGCCCGGCGGCGCTGCTGCGGCCCAGGCGGGCCATGGCAATACGACGCAGCAGCTCCGACAGTTCCGCGGCGAGTTGCATGGGCGGCATGCGGTCAGCCTGTCGCTGGAGTGTGCACAGCTGTTTCCAGGCAGACCGGCGCCAGGAGCCGGCCGGGTAGCGACGCAGGTTGCGCAGTAGCGGCCGTAGTGCAAACAACAGTGCTACCGCGCCAGCAGCCAGCAGCCACCAGCCGATGGCCGGCGGCCACCAGGGAATCGGGTCCAGTCCCTGGATATCGCGCAGTCGTGCCAGCATATCGGGATTCACAGGAACGACCTCATGCGCAGGCGGCGTTCCAGTCCCTGCATCAGCGTGGCGTGCACGTCGCAACCGGTTTCCACCGGGATCAGTGCGCAACCGGTTCCGTTGCTCAGCTGCGCCAGTTGTTCACGGCGCTGCTGCCACGCCCGCCGGTAGGCATCACGCCCCGCCGCATCGGAGGTATTGACGCTCAGCAGCTCGCCGGCCGGTGAACGGAACAGGACATTACCCATGTCCGGCAGTTCGCGGTCGGCCGGGTCATCGACCGGCACCAGTACCACCGCGTGTTGCTGGCGCAGTTGCGCCAGCCCCTGCGCCAGGCCGGTGTGTTCACGGTTGAAATCAGCAATCACAAAAACCAGTCCCCCGGTGCCGATACCGCGCGCCGCCTGGCGCAGGATGTCGGACAGCAGTTCGGGGTTCGATGCTTCGTGCTGCACGTCATCGGTGGTCATGGCCTTGAGCAGACGCCACAGGGCGCGCCGGTTCTTGGTAGGACGGAAATACACGTTGTTACTGCCGTCGCCACCGAACAGCAGGCCGCCCACGCGGTCATGCAAGCCGTTGGCGGCCCAGCCCAGCAGCGCCGCGGCTCGTGCGGCCTGCACTGATTTGAAGGTTTTGCGGGTACCGAAGGCCATGTGCGGTCCCTTGTCGACACAGAGTATGACGCTGCGTTCGCGTTCTTCACGGAATACCTTGAGGTGGGCTGAGCCGGTGCGCGCGGTCACTTTCCAGTCCATGTTGCGAATGTCGTCGCCTTCCCGGTATTCACGCACTTCCTCGAAATTCAGGCCCTGGCCGCGGAACACCGAGGCGTACAGTCCGCTGAAGGAGGAATTGACCCGGTGGTGGGAAGCCAGCCCAAGGGTGTGTGCCTGGTGGCGCAGTTCCAGCAGGTCGTCCAGGCGGGGTTGCAGGTTCATGCGCGCCTCAGGGGATGGCCACCAGGGACAACAGGCGTTCGATCAGGTCGTCGCTGGTTACCCCCTCGGCTTCCGCTTCAAAGGTCAGCAACAGGCGGTGACGCAGGATGTCGGGCGCAATCTCCTGGATATGCTCCGGTGATACATAGGGTTCGCCGTGCAGCCAGGCGCGCGCCCGCGCGCAGCGTGCCAGTGCCAGGCTGGCGCGTGGCGAAGCACCGAAGCGACACCAGCGTGCCAGGTCACGGTCGTAATTCTGCGGGTTGCGGGTAGCCTGTACCAGGTCGACGATGTAGCGGTTCAGTTTCGGGCTGACGAACAGTTCAGCGACCGCAGCGCGTATGGCGAACAGATCCGCCTGCGAAAGCGGGTTGGCCGGTGGTCGGGGCAACTCGCGCTGGCGGTCGTTGTCCAGTTCCAGGATTTTCAGTTCCTGGTCGTGAGTGGGGTAGTCGACCAGTACCTGCATGAGGAAACGGTCCAGCTGGGCTTCGGGTAAATGGTAGGTGCCTTCCTGTTCCACCGGGTTCTGGGTGGCCAGCACCATGAACAGCTGCGGCAGCAGGTAGGTTTCCTGGCCCACGGTGATCTGGCGTTCGCCCATGGCTTCCAGCAGGGCCGCCTGTACCTTGGCTGGTGCGCGGTTGACCTCGTCAGCCAGCAGGATGTTGTGAAACAGCGGGCCCGGCCGGAATTCGAACTCGGCCTTTTCCTGCCGGTAGATATCGGTGCCGATCAGGTCGGACGGCAGCAGGTCGGGGGTGAACTGGATACGGTGAAAATCACCCTCGATCGCTTCCGACAGCGCGTTGACCGCCGTGGTTTTCGCCAGGCCGGGCATGCCTTCCACCAGCATATGGCCGTCGCTCAACAGGCAGACCAGCATGCCGTCGATCAGTTTGTGCTGGCCGATGACATGGGAGGCCAGGTGCTTACGTACGGGATCCAGCCTGTCAGGGGTTATGGTGGAGCTTGTCGGGGGTTGTCTGGTCACGCTGCCTGTGCCTCCTGTGAGACTTATACCCCGGGCGGACGAGGGTGTAAGTGATGGGTATCTTTGTAGTTTTCATCGTCTGATAGAACCACACCCGTGTGCAGTGTAGCATCCGCTGAAAATAACGGCATGATGCAGGTCAATTAAGCCGTGCCAAAGCAGGTGGTAAAGCGGCGGGGAGTCGGGATATGGTGCCGGATTATAGCTTGATCGGGGTTTCCCTGCCCGGGTGAAGGTCGGGTGTATCGGTATGAGTGAAGAGAACGGCAACTGGTCATCTCGCGTCACACGGGAAAGCGCTGCGCTGGACCTGGAGGAGGGTGTCTTTACCTGGAAGGACCCGCGCCGAATTGCCCTGTCCCTGAAACGTTCCGCCGAGGCCAGTCGACGCCGAAAATCCACCCCGTTCCGTTCTGCCATGTCGATGCTGGTTTTCTATATCAACCGCGCCGGCAAACAGCTGGACCCGGGGCAAAAAGCAATCCTGGAGGCGGCCAAGGTGGAATTGCGCAAGCTGTACGGTCGGGTCTGGCGGTAATCATCCTGACGCCAGGGTGTGCAAGTGGTCTGTAGCAGGACCTGTATAGACTACCGGGTCTTCATCTCAATGATGACTTTGCCGCCCTCCAGGGAATCAAAGTCCTGTTCTGCTCCCGGCTTCATCAGTACCTGTCCCCTGAGGTGTACGGAACTGTCATCGCCCGGTTTTCGCGCGGGCCCAAACAGGTCGGGCAGGATGTGATCCTCAACGGTACCGGTGTTATTGCGGACCTTCCCATCTGCTGCCGTTTGTGGCGGCAGGCTGAGATCCAGTGGCCTGTGCGTATTCGTCTTCTTGCTGGCCGGAGCCGGTTTCCCGGCTTCTTGCTGTTCCGGTGTCAAATCAACCGGTGTGCGGGCCTCTGTCTGCTGACCGGCCGGCGGGTCCAGTTGTTTTCCCGTCAGCGGGGGAGTATCCGTAGCATCGTTGCATCCAGCCAAAACCAGGCCGGCTGCCAGGATGCAAACGCGTGTAATCCGTCTATCGTCTTGCATGCTTTCACTCACACAGAAAAAGGGGCTCGTTGAGCCCCTTTTATCTGCAAGGTAACCAGGGCCTGTTAACAGGCCCCAGGTGTGCTACCTGGCAGGGGCGGTCGCCGGTGCCTGCTGTTGCTGTTGCCGCTGTTGCGGTGCGCCATAGGGTGCGCCGTAAGGAGCGCCACCATAACCGGGTCCATAACCGGGACCGTAACCACCATAGCCGGGACCGTAACCACCATAACCAGGGCCATAACCATAAGGGCCGTACCCATAAGGGGCATAGCCACCATAGTAACGGTTATAGTAGTCGTTATAGCCGCGGCCATAGCCACGACCATACCCACGGCCTGAACCATGACCGCTGAAGCTCATGTCGAAGTCGCCATCGCCGAACATGTCGCCCAGACCGTCACCCCAGCCATTGTTGCCCCAGCCGTTATTACCCCAGCCGTTGTTGTTCCAGGGACCCCACCAGGCTTGCGCCGAGGTCATGGTCAATGCGGTAGCGCCAGCCAGTATGGCGGCAAAAACAGTTTTTTTGATGTTCATGTCAGTCTCCTCGTTGTATCAGATAACCACAGGTTCGTTAAAGATCAAGGAACCTCTGATTGATCCGGAATTTACGTTATTGCGGGCGAAGCGCGGCAATCTCATGCAATGGAATCAGTCTGTTAGAGATTGCCGTGCTTCGCTCGCAATGACGAATTGATCAGGGTTTCCTCAATGCGTCGATCATCGGCAAATCGGTTATGGCGGGAATAATTGCTGCCACCGTAACGGTTGTTTCACAGCAGCGCTGAGCTGCTCTTGCCTGAATCACTCTATTACAGGTGACACGGGTATTCCTTGACCCCCGTCAGGTAACCAGTGAAGAACGGTGCTGCCGAACTATGGGGAAATGCACCCTGCCGGCGCAGGCCGACAAACAGCGGTACTCGTTATGCGCCCGGGTGCCGGGTGATTGCTGCTCATACATGAGCGGTAGCCTGCAGCAGACTACCGTACCGGCCGTAAAACCATTTCATGATAAAGGGTGGCAGCAGTGTGGTCAGTGCGATGACGATCACCATGCCCGCGTATACTTCATTACCGAAAATACCGCTGGCCCGTCCAAGCTCGGCAAAAATGAGACCTACTTCGCCGCGGGGCACCATGGCCAGACCGACAATCATACGCATAGGCCAGGGTTCCCTGATCAACAGCGCACCGGCGAATTTACCGGTGACCGCGATGACAAGGAACAGCAGGGAAAAACTCCAGATAAAGGGCGAGGACCAGTCAATTTCGCGCAGGTTCAGGGACAGGCCGACCATGACAAAAAAGATGGGTGTAAACAGGTGAATAATCGGTCGCATCTGTTTCTCGATCCTGCCGGAGAATTTTTCGTCGGTACGCAACGCGAGGCCGAAAGGCAGAAAAAACCGCCGCGACAGCGCGAGTCCTGCCGCGAACCCCCCCAGCAGTTCCGGCGCGCCAACCGCGTGCGCCAGCCAGGCGAAAAACAGCACCAGCGAGACAATGGACGTGGGTATCAGGCCGGGTATCTCGCTGACCGAGTCAAAACGACTGATCAACAGCGAAATCAGCTTTGCCGCCAGCGGGGCCAGTAAAAAGAATGCGCCGACAAACAGCAGTACTTTGCTGGCGTTAACCATGCTGACTCCGCCCCCGATGGAAAACTCGTACAGTAATGCCAGCAGTACAACACCGAGAACGTCGTCCAGGACAGCGGCTCCCAGAACGATCTGGCCTTCTTTTTTCTGCTGGCGTTTCAGGTCAGACAGTACCCGGATGGTAATGCCAATGCTGGTGGCAGTCAGTGTGCCGCCAATAAACAGGGAGACCAGCAGCGGGAGGTCAAATATCCAGTAGCTCAGGCCGGCCCCCAGTACAAAGGGAACCAGAAAACCGCCTACAGCTACAGCCAGTGATTTCCGGCCGGTATTGGCCAGGCGGCGTACGTCGGTATCCAGCCCGACTTCGAATAACAGCAGGATAATCCCGATCTCGGCGAGCAGTTTGAGTACTTCGTTGGGTTGCAGCCAGCCCAGCAGGCTCGGCCCCAGGAGAATGCCGGCGGCCAGTTCGCCAATCACCGAGGGCGCCTTCAGGCGGACAGCAATCTCTGCCATTACCCGCGCGGTCAACAGGATGGCGAGCAGGTTGAGAAAGAAGATATGGGTATCCATGCTCAATATTCACCGGTGCCACCACCGGATACGCCGCCGGTTGCATCAACCACCCCGGGGCCCGGCCCGGGGTCAGTCCTGGTGACAGGAACCTTCGCGCACCCAGACGCCTTTTTCTTCACAACGCAGCAGCTCGTCACCGCTGCAGACATACTGACCGATGGCGTAGGACTGGCCGTTGAAATAGCAGGCACCGGACTCCAGCTCCAGGTCCAGCGACAGGTAATCGTTGTCCCCTTCATCGAAAACGGGCGAGTTTTTTGCTTCGGGGTCCGGGGCACCAACCTGTGGAACATGCGTTGTAGTCATGAGATCGCTCCTGGCTGTGGTTACCTTCGATAAGGTTAGTTAATACTCTACATCAGTGCACGAAAAAATGACCGGGGTCAATTTGTGCGCCTGCCTGGAAGAGTACCTTGCTATCCGGGAAACAGCTGCTACTGTTGCTGTAGCTAACGGGCACGTGGATTGTAATTTTTGAATGGAGGACACGAAAATGGCAGAAAAGCTGACCATGAAAGTATTGTCAGGTGAACTGGAAGCCCTGCGCAAGCGTCTGCGTGAGCTCGAAACAGGCCTGGAGCGCAAGCTGGAAGGTGCCATGGAAAAGGCTGCCGGGAAATTGAAAGCCCGGATTGAAGCCACGGAACGACCGGGGATCAGGATCCAGGGGCACGGGGGCGCTGTCGATGTCGATGCCCGGCGTCGCCTGATCGCCGAGTGCGCCTATTTACGTGCCGAGAAACGTGGTTTCACGGGGGGCAGCCCCGAGCAGGACTGGCTGGAGGCGGAGATGGAGATTGACCAGCTGCTGCTGCAGGGGTGGATGAAGAATGAGTCCCCGGAGATGACCCGCCAGGAAACCCGGTCCCAACAGGATAGCCACGCCTGAGCCCGGGTACACGCAGTGTTGCCGGTGGCTGCATTGTGCGGGTATTGACCGGCGGCCTGTTAGCGGGTCGCGGCCAGCAGCTGGCGTAGTTCCCGCAGCGGGCGGGTATTGAGTACATCCTGTTTTTCCAGCCAGCCACGCCGGGCCTGGCCGATACCGAAACGCAGGTTGTCGAAGTCCAGGCTGCTGTGCGCGTCGGAATTGATGCTGATCAGTACGCCTTCCTCGCGTGCCAGCTGGCAATGGGTGTCCAGCAGGTCCAGTCGGTCGGGGTGTGCGTTCAGCTCCAGGAAACAGCCGCGTTCACGTGCATGATGGATGATCCTCGCCATGTCCACGTCGTAGGGTTCGCGCCGGCCGATCAGGCGCCCGCCGGGGTGTGCCAGCAGGGTGAAGACCGGATGATCCATGGCGCGCAGGATACGGCGGGTCTGTTTTGCCCGCGTCAGGTCAAAGCGGCTGTGTACGGCGCCGATGACGATATCGAGCCGCTGCAGGACAGGGTCGGGCAGGTCCAGGCTGCCATCCTCTAGAATATCGACCTCGCTGCCCTTGAGCAGGGTGATGCCGTGATCACCGGCATTGAAGGCATCGATGGACTCCATCTGCGCCAGCAGCCGTCGGCTGTCCAGCCCGTGGGCAACCGTCAGGCGCCTGGAGTGATCGGTGATGGCCAGGTACTCCAGGCCGTGTTTTCTGGCCGCGGCAGCCATGATCTGGATCGACTGGTGGCCATCGCTGGCGTTGGTGTGCGCGTGCAGGTCGCCGCGCAGGTCGCCGGCTTCCACCAGGGTGGGTAACAGGCCGGCGTGGGCAGCCTCGATCTCACCGCGATTTTCCCGCAGTTCAGGCGGGATCCAGGGCAGGCCGACCGAGGCAAATACCTCTTCCTCGCTCCTGCCGGCGATGCGTTGGTTCTCGCGAAATACGCCGTATTCGTTGATTTTCAGGCCCTGCCGGCGCGCAATGCTGCGTACTGCGATATTGTGCGAGCGACTGCCGGTAAAATAGTACAGGGCGGCACCGTAGCTGACTGCGGCCACCACCCGTACATCGACCTGCAGACCACTGCGCAGCACGACGGTCGCGCGTGTGGTGCCGCTGGACAGCACGCTTTCGACTTCGTCGTAGGCCACGAAGTGCTCGATGACGCGGCGGCCATGGCGTGCAATGACGAGGATATCCAGGTCACCCACTGTTTCACGGCAACGCCGGAAACTGCCGGCAACCTCGACTTTGCGGACACCGGGCGCGGTTTTGAGATACGCCACCAGCGGTTCAGCGTAACGACCGGCGACCGCCAGCTTGAAGCGCCTGCCGGTGTCCGCGTGCGCCTGCAGCGCGGCGAGGATGCGCGCTTCGGTTTTGGCGCCGAAACCGGGCAGGTGCTGAATCAGGCCGTCGCGGGCCGCGCGTTCCAGTTGCTCGTGATTATGAATGTCCAGTTCATGGAACAGGGCGTGTACGCGCTTCGGGCCCAGGCCCGGCAGTTTCAGCAGCTCGGCCAGGTCGGCGGGCAGCCGCCTGCGTAGTTTGTCCAGGGTCCGGCAGTGCCCGGTTGCGAGGATTTCATGAATTTTGGCAGCCAGGTTTTTGCCGATACCGGCAAGGCGGGTGATATCTTCACCGCGTTCCACCAGGGTGCGAACGTCCTGGCCGAGTTCGCGCAGCGTGCGCGCGCCGTTGCGGTAGGCGCGAATCCGGAACGGGTTATCACCCTCGATTTCGAGCAGGTCCGCGATTTCGTCAAACACGGCGGCAATGTCTTCGTTATGAACAGGCATGATGTCGCTACTCAGTCACCGGGAACACCCGCACCGATACAGCATAGAGCATCAGCGCCGGCATGGTGACCAACGGAAAGCCGATGTGTACAGCCCGCCGGGTTGCCGGCACGACGCCGCGTAGCGGGGCGCAGCCGCTGCTGCCCCGGGCCGCCTGGATCCGGCTTGATGCCGATTGATCAGGGGTTCCTTATACGTCAGGCAGATCCCTTTTATGCTGATGAGCATCAATGAAATGTTCTGTATGCCCGGTTATTTTGAGCATCGTAAAAAAAGTACAGGGTGGCGGTGGCTGCGCCAAACTGCGGGTTGTCGCGTGTCGGTGTTATCCGCAGCGCTGCATTGTGCGTTTTTTCCTCCTGGCAGGAGGGTTCCTGAGGTGCGACGAAACCAGCACGACATGCTCGATGATATCGATGCCGAGGTGCGCTACACACGCACCCTGATCGGCAAGGATGCGCTTGACGAACGTGTCATGGAGGCTGTGCGTAACGTCCCGCGCGATGCATTCGTACCCACCGATATGAAGGCCGTCGCCTTTGAGAATGGCCCGCTGCCCATTGGTCACGGCCAGACCATCTCCCAGCCTTTTATGGTGGCACTGATGACCGATCTGCTGGCACCCGAACCCGGGCACCGGATCCTTGAAATCGGTACCGGTTCCGGCTACCAGGCGGCAATCCTGTCGCGCCTGTGCAGCAAGGTGTATTCGCTGGAAGTGGTTGAAGCGTTGAGTGTTGCGGCAGCCGCGATTTTCGAAAGACTGGGCTATCACAATATCGAAACCCGTATTGGTGACGGTTACCAGGGCTGGCCGGAACATGCGCCGTATGACGGCATCATGGTTACCGCCGCGGCCACGCATATTCCGGCATCGCTGGTCGGGCAACTCAAGGCGGGTGGCAGGATGGTGATTCCCGTGGGACTGCCCTACAGCCACCAGGAACTGATGCTGGTCCGCAAAGACGAGCGGGGTGAAGTGCGGTCGAAAAGTGTACTCGGTGTTGCGTTTGTGCCCATGGTGGAGGCTGCGACCGGGTTAACGGAAAATTGACGGAAACTTGAACAATATGTGATTATGATTAACTCCTGATTCAGCCCCCTTTTGGGCCGGCGGACAACAGTATCGATCTTCTTGCCCTGTGAGGTAACTACTTGAACCAGCCTGGATACACCGGCGTCGCCCCATCGAGCTTATCTCCCGACCTGCCCGGTACTTCCGGAGAACATACCGGTTTTTCCGCCCGGCAGCTGATTGCCGCGATCATTTTTACCGGTGTGGCCATTATCCTGGCTGCAGCCGTGCCCAGTATCGAGATCGCCTGGGTGTCGGCCCTGCTGATCCTGACCATCTACCTGTTTGCCTTTGAGGTGGTCAGCGTGGATGTCGCCGCGATCACCATCATGGTGTTGCTGGGCCTGACCGATCTGCTGGCGCCGGTGATGGGCCTGCAGGCCGCGCTGGTTCCCGCAGAGCACCTGTTTGACGGCTTTGCCAGTAATGCCGTGATGTCGATTATCGCGGTGATGATCATCGGCGCCGGGCTGGATAAAACCGGGCTGATGAGCCAGGTGGCGGCTTTTATCCTGAAAACGGGGGGTACCACCGAGAAGCGCATCATCCCGATCATTTCCGGTACGGTGGCGATTATTTCCAGTTTTATGCAGAACGTGGGCGCCGCTGCGCTGTTCCTGCCCGTGGTGTCGCGTATCTCGGCGCGCTCCGGTTTGCCGATGTCGCGCCTGCTGATGCCGATGGGCTTTTGCGCCATCCTGGGCGGCACCGTAACGATGGTCGGTTCCAGTCCCCTGATCCTGCTCAATGACCTGATCCTGACCTCGAACAAGGCGCTGCCCGCGGACCACCAGATGGCCACCTGGTCGCTGTTTTCGGTGACGCCGGTCGGGCTGGCGCTGGTCGCAACCGGCATACTCTATTTTATCCTGGCAGGGCGATTCGTATTGCCCAGCCGGCAGGCGAGAGGCGCCAGGGCGTCCAGCGCGCTGTCGTATTTTCGCCAGACCTACGGGGTCGAATATGACATGCGCGAGATGGTGGTGCCCGCCGGTAGCCCGCTCGCCGGGCATACGCTGGACGATATAGAACATAGCGGTCGCCTGCGGGTCATCGCCGCCCAGCGTGGCAGTGATGATATTCGTATCGGCGCCGGTGGTCTGGCGCGTGACGTCGGCATCGAAGCCGGTACCGTGCTGGGCGTAATGGGTACGCGCGAAGCCCTGCTGAATTTCGCGGATGAATACGACCTCGAAGTACGCAAGCGTTTCGAGAGTTTCGAGGAAGCACTGGCGCCCACCAAGGCGGGTATCGCCGAAGTGGTCATCCCGCCGGGTTCCCAGCTGATCGGCAAAAGCGCCCGCGATGTCTGGATGCGCAAGACCTA
>DRQL01000194.1 GCA_011371465.1 Gammaproteobacteria bacterium
AAGCCGAATAGCCGACCAGTGTTTCCTTGGTCGTATCGTGTGGCCAATCATAAAGAAGAGCTGCCTCGTCCATGACAGCATCTATCGAAATTTCGATGCCTGCGATTTCCCGAAAGGATCCGACCTTGCTCCAGGTCGTCATGTCGGGGACAACGATTACGTGATAAGGCAGGCTACTGGTCGTCTATGCCGTTCCCGACCAGCAGGAGGTTCAGTCTGAAATCTTCGGGTAGCAGCAGGTCCCCGTTATTCACTCTGAACCCTGTCTGCTTCCAGGAACTCCACGGAAGGAGCAAAAAACGCGCAGCCGGTAACGGCGCGCGTGTAGTCCAGCAGGTGGTCGTAGTGGCCGTCTGCGTCGGTGTGGATCATGTTGTCCAGCATGCGGTCGAAGTGATCCGGGTTGCGGGCATAGGCAATAAACAGCAGGCCGGCTTCGCGTACATCTCCGTAGGGCATGCTGTGGCGCAGGATTTCCAGTTCCTGCCCGTTTTCTTCAATCACCACACGGCTGATATGCGCAGTTGGTGGTTTTACCCCTTCTACCAGTTCTACATCGTCCGCTTTGGTGCGACCGATGGTGCTTTCCTGCCGGCTGACCGGTAATGCCTCCCAGTCAGCCAGGTTATGGATGTAACGCTGCAGGTGGATATAGCTGCCGCCGGAAAAACCGGGGTCTTCCTGTGCGACCAGGGCGACTTCCGCGCGTTCATCGCCTTCCGGATTTTCCGTGCCATCGACGAAACCGGTCAGGTCGCGGTTTTCCAGGTAGCGGAATCCATCGACCACTTCAACGATCGAAATGCTTTCGCCGAATTCAGCCAGTATCTTTCGCGCCAGCACATAGTTGAGGTCGCGCCGTTCCGAACGGATATGAAACAGCAGGTCGCCTGCCGTTGCAGGTGCCTGCCTCGAGCCTTCGACGCGGGCGCGAAACGGCCGCAACGCGCCGGGGCGGGGTCTGCCCGGATACAGCCGGTCCCAGCATGCCGACCCCACGGCCACCACGCTGACCAGTCCTGCGCCGGGATCGATCGTGGCGACCTCGCGCGTCAGTTCCGGGACAGCGGCGCAAGCGCTACGGGCCTGCCGCGCGGCTTCATCACCGGCATTCACGGTCGCAACAATGAAACAGGCGGTTGAATTGCCTTCCGGCAGGATTCCGCTTTGCGGTGTCGACATGTGGTCTGTCTCCCTGGTTGAGCTGTTATCCCGGCGCCGGCATCACTCTACAGGGTCTTCCTGCAGAAGTACCAGTCCACGCACTCGTAACCTTCTTTTACCCGTGCTTCGGCCGCGTCTGCGGTGGCGGGCGGCGGTACAATGACCTTGTCCCCGGGCTGCCACCCTTCCGGCGTGGCGACGCCATTCGCATCCGATGTCTGCAGGGCGGTCACCAGGCGCAGGATCTCATCGATGGAGCGGCCATTGGTCATGGGGTAGTAGACCATGGCGCGCAGTACACCCTTGTCATCGATGACGAAGGTGGCACGTACCGCGGACGTATCTGCCGCGCCCGGGTGGATCATGCCGTAGCTCCGGGCTACTTTCATGTCCAGGTCAGCGATGATCGGGAACGGGATATCCACGTCGAACTTCTCCTTGATATTGCGTATCCAGGCCAGGTGCGAAAAGTGGCTGTCGATGGACAGGCCCAGCAACTCCGTGTTGATCGACTGGAAATCGGCGTGGCGTTTTGCGAAAGCCATGAATTCTGTGGTGCACACCGGTGTAAAGTCTGCCGGGTGCGAGAACAGGACCAGCCATTTTCCCTTGTAGTCCTCGATCGTTTTTTTGCCGTGGGTGGTGACCGCGTCAAAAGCCGGTGCGGCTTCGTTGAGGCGTGGCATCGTCTGTGCTGTGGTTTCGTTCATTCCGGTAATCTCCTGTATCGATTCAGTTGTGTGTACTGGAAGCAGTGGCCCTGTGCCCCTGCAGGTCATGGCCGATAAGTTAGGGGATTCCAGATGATTAGTCTAATTGATTAATCGGATATATGTGATAGCAGGTAGCTATCATGCGTCTGCCGCGGGTGCACGTCCGGTCAGTGCCGGGTTCTGGCGCGGCCGCGCGGGCGTACACAGCTCAGCTGTGCTGCTGCAATCGCGGCCTGCAGCGCATCGATTACCTTGGGACGCGGGAAACTGGTGCGCCAGGCCAGGGCGACCTGGCGACTGGGCACCGGGCTGGCAAAGCGCCGGATGGCCAGCAGCCGCTGCGAATAGCGGTGCGCTCCCGCGGCGGTGCAGGGTAGCACGGTCAGCCCCATACCGGATGCGACCATGTGACGGATGGTTTCCAGGGAGCTGCCCTCTGCGGTGTAGACCGCACGGCCGTCACCGGTGGCGCGTGGCGCACAGGCCGGGCAGGCTTCGATCACCTGGTCCCGGAAACAGTGTCCCTCGCCCAGCATCAGGATGGTTTCATCCTCGAGGTTTTTTGAACGCAGGGTCTTGCGGCGCGTGAGCGGGTGCGCCGCCGGCAGCAGGATCACAAAGGGTTCATCGTAGAGCGGTAGTGTCAGGATACCCGGTTCGTCGAACGGCAGGGAGATGATGATTACGTCCAGGTCGCCCTGCCGGAGTTTGTCGCTGAGTACGGCGGTGTAGTTTTCTTCCACCACCAGCGGCATTTGCGGCGCACGTTCACGCAAGTTGGAGATCAGGTCCGGGAACAGGTAAGGGCCGACCGTATAAATCGCGCCGATACGCAGCGGGCTGGCAAGCTGGTCACGTTCCGAGCAGGCGACCTGGCGGACCGACTCCACCGCTTCCAGCGCCTGCTGTGCCTGTTCGACGACGCGCTCGCCGGCGGGCGTAATGCGTACTTCGTGGCGCGCCCGTTCAAACAGGGGAATCCCCAGCTCGTCTTCCAGTTTTTTGACGGCAACGCTCAATGTTGGCTGGCTGACAAAGCAGGCCGCTGCAGCGCGGCCGAAATGGCGCTCGCGTGCCAGTGCGACGATATAGCGGAGTTCAGCGAGGTTCATTCCATGGTCCCGGTAATAGGCGGTGCCTATTACAGCACTTAACAAATACAATTGGCAACAGCGACGCCCCTGTCCCAGGATGATGTAAAAGCCACAGGAGGGTTGTCGATGATCAGACAGATTGCAGCAGCATTCATTCTCATCGGCGGGACGGGCAGTCTGCACGCCGCG
>DRQL01000195.1 GCA_011371465.1 Gammaproteobacteria bacterium
CCCGGTCGCCTACGTGATGACCTGTAATGGTCCCCCGCAGGGTATCCAGATGGAGCGCGACATCCTCAACAAGTACGGCCGCCCGCTGCTGGGTTGCACCATCAAGCCGAAGCTGGGCCTGTCGGCCAAGAACTACGGCCGTGCCTGCTATGAAGGCCTGCGCGGTGGCCTCGATTTCACCAAGGATGATGAAAATGTGAACTCGCAGCCCTTCATGCGCTGGCGGGCACGCTTTGATTTCGTCATGGAGGCGATTCTCAAGGCCGAAGCCGAGACAGGTGAGCGTAAAGGCCACTACCTGAACGTGACCGCGCCGACCTCTGATGAAATGATGAGGCGGGCCGAGTACGCGAAGGAAATCGGTGCCCCCATCATCATGCACGACTACATCACCGGTGGCTGGGCAGCCAACACGCAGCTGGCGCAGTGGTGCCAGAACAACGGCATGCTGCTGCATATCCATCGCGCCATGCACGCCGTGCTCGACCGCAACCCCCACCACGGTATTCACTTCCGCGTGCTCACCAAGATCCTGCGCCTGTCGGGTGGTGACCACCTGCATTCCGGCACCGTGGTCGGCAAGCTGGAAGGTGATCGTGATGCCACCCTGGGCTGGATCGACATTATGCGTGACTCCTACATCAAGGAAGACCGCAGCCGCGGCATCTTCTTCGACCAGGACTGGGGCGCCATGCCCGGCGTGCTGCCGGTGGCTTCCGGTGGTATCCACGTCTGGCACATGCCGGCGCTGGTCAATATCTTCGGTGATGATTCCGTGCTGCAGTTCGGTGGCGGCACGCTGGGCCATCCCTGGGGTAATGCCGCAGGTGCAGCGGCCAACCGCGTGGCGGTCGAGGCCTGTGTCGAAGCGCGCAACACCGGTCGCGAACTCGAGAAGGAAGGCAAGGATATCCTCACCGCGGCTGCCAAACACAGCCCCGAGCTGGCCGCAGCGATGGAGACCTGGAAAGAGATCAAGTTCGAGTTCGACACGGTGGACAAGCTCGACGTCTCGCACAAGTAAGCCGGCCGGTCAGGACGGGGCGCTGTGCGCCCCGCTGACCGCCGCACGAATGAAACATTTACCTTTATCAGGAGCAGTACCATGCAAGATTACCAATCAAGTCTCAGCGATACCGCAAGCCGCAAGTTCGAGACCTTTTCCTACCTGCCGGAAATGACACCCGAGCAGATCCGCGCGCAGATCGAATACATCGTCAGCAAGGGCTGGAACCCGGGCATCGAACACACCGAACCGGAGAATGCCAATGGTCACTACTGGTACATGTGGAAACTGCCGATGTTCGGCGAAACCGACGTGGACGCCATACTGAAGGAAGTGGAAGCCTGCCACGCCGCGCACCCGGATAACCACGTGCGCCTGCTGGGTTTCGATAACTTCGCCCAGTCCGCCGGCGCCGCCATGGTGATCTACCGCGGTAAAACGGTATAAACCGGCACCTGCCGACCGCCATGCCGGGTAAGGCCGGCAGGGCGGTCCTGGCGGGGTTCCCGGGCGAGGCGAGCCATGAGTAAACCGGACCGTTATGTTGGTGTCGACAAGGACCTCAATGGTGGTATGACCAGTATCGGCAAGATCATCAGGGATGCCTGGGTGTTCGGCCTGATCCCCGAATCCGAAACCTGTGAAGGCTGGAACCTGGCCAGGATCGACGCGCTGTTGCAGAAAGTGAACGCCGAATGGGACCGGTATGGCTGCATGGTCAGCCAGCTGCCGGAACCGCTGGCACAGCGCCATCGTGACATCCATGCGCAGGCCATGCAGAACGCACGGGCCGCCGGCTGGTCCGGGGAGCATGAGACCGGGGACGAAGAAGCGTAACTTTCGAAGCTTATGAGTGGATATGATGATGTCTGATTCAACAGTTGATCCAACCCAATACCTGGTAAAACAAGAGCCGTACTACGAATCCGTGGGGAAGGAGATCGAGTTCTACGAAGCGGCTTATCATGTGCGCATGCCAATGATGCTGAAAGGGCCGACGGGCTGCGGCAAGTCGCGCTTCGTGGAGTACATGGCGTGGAAACTGGGGCGGCCGCTGATTACCGTAGCCTGTAACGAAGACATGACCGCGTCAGACCTGGTAGGGCGTTTCCTGCTCGACAAGGACGGCACCAGATGGCAGGACGGACCCCTGACCACCGCTGCCCGTATCGGCGCCATCTGTTACCTGGACGAAGTGGTCGAGGCGCGTCAGGACACCACGGTGGTTATCCACCCGCTCACTGATCACCGCCGTTCGCTGCCGCTGGACAAAAAGGGCGAGCTGCTGGAAGCACACCCGGATTTCCAGCTGGTGATTTCCTATAACCCCGGTTACCAGAGCCTGATGAAAGACCTCAAGCAGTCCACCAAGCAGCGCTTTGGCGGGCTGGATTTCGACTACCCGGAGACGGAACTCGAAGTGGCCATCGTGACGAAGGAATCCGGCGTCGACCAGGCGACCGCGGAAAAGCTGGTGCAGATCGCACACCGCGCGCGCAACCTCAAGGGCCACGGCCTGGACGAAGGCATATCCACGCGCCTGCTGGTCTACGCTGGACAGCTCATCAACAAGGGCGTCGACGCCGAGGCGGCCTGCAGTATTACCATGATCACGCCACTGACGGATGATCCGGACATGCGCGACACGCTGAACGCAGCGGTACAGACCTTCCTGGGTTGATTGACGCTGACCATGGGCGGTCGCCTCAAATACTCTACGGTGCGCAGTGATGTCGTCTATCAAGCTTGAGGACTATTCCGAATTCCTGGAGCAGGCAGGTCCGGAAGTCAGGGATACCCTTGAAGGCACCTTTCATGAAGCGGCGCGCATCATGTCGCCGGCAGGTCTTGCCGACTACCTGGACGGTGCCAGGGCGCTGACCAACCTGCGCCGCGGTCACGACCTGGTCAATACCTACCTGGAAGAAATGCCGCTGGTCGCCAAAGAGTGCGGCGAGGACATCATCCCGGACTGCATCAGCGCCGCCATGAAGGTGTCCTCGATGACCTCGGGCGAGGTGATCACCCTGCTGTTCGCCAGTCTGCCCACCGTCTCCCGGCACCTCGGCGATGCGCAACTGGTGCGCGGCTACCTGACCCTGATTCACCAGCTGGCGTCCACCGCCGCGCGCGGGCTGCGGCCGTTGCTGACCCATATCGACGAACTGCTTTCCAAGCTCACCCTGAGCGGCCTGCGGCGCTGGGCCAACTTCGGTGCCCAGGCCTATCGTCGCGACTTCGATAACCTGACCTCCTATTTCAACCTGGCGTCCGCCGACAGTCGCGCCATGCTGGAAAAAGAACGGCGTGGCGTGTTGTTTGTGAAGATCCAGCGCAAGCTGAATTTTTACCTGCGCGCTCTGTGGGGCCGCGATTTTTTCCTGCGGCCAACGGGCGCGGACTACACGGATTTCCGGCCCTATATCGAGGACCGCATCCTGCATGTACCCGATGCGCTGGATGACATTGGCGACATTCCCGGCCTGGAACTGTACCGGGCTACAGCCGCGCACATGGCTTCGCACATGGTCTATACCTGCCGTTCGGTGTCTGCCGAGCAACTCAGCCCGGCACAGATGTTTTTTGTCGGTTTGCTGGAGGACGCACGGATCGAATACAAGGCCATCCACAGTTTCCCCGGCCTGAAAAGACTGTGGAAGTCGCTGATGCTGGCCGAGTACGATGAGCCCGTTGAACATGAAACGGTCCCCGTGCTGGAAAAGCTGGCCCTGCAGT
The DNA here is from genome assembly GCA_011371465.1 of Gammaproteobacteria bacterium. Taxonomy (GTDB): domain Bacteria; phylum Pseudomonadota; class Gammaproteobacteria; order DSM-19610; family DSM-19610; genus Thiogranum. The sequence goes on from DRQL01000195.1 coordinate 3,743, forward strand.
TGCTGGACAGCAGTGTCCGGGGCGATGACGAGCCGCTCAACCGTTTCGTTGCCAAATTCCATGATGAAATAGAAGCGAACCAGGATGATAACCACTTTTCCTGGTTAATGGGGATCGAACTGTTCAACCTGTTCGCCGGTCGCAAGGCCGTACCCAGCCTGCGGATCCTGGAGCGCTACCGCATTCCTTACCGGGACGACAATCGCTTCATCTGGCATTTCGAGGACGTCGACCGGGATGCCGGTTTTGAATATGTGCCCGCCAGCCAGCGCCAGGTCCGCCGCCAGGTCAATGCGATCATGATGGCGAACGAAGTGGACTGTGAGCTGGCCGGTGACGATGCGCAGGAAATCTGGACCTGCAGCGATGTCATGCGTCCCTACGAGGACGACCTGACGGACCGAACCCTGAGTTTCAATGAAATGTGGGGCAAGGAACCGGTTTCCGAGCCATACCATTACCAGGAATGGGATTACCAGATCCAGTTGCATCGCCCGGACTGGGTGACGGTCTACGAGCGGCGCATGCCCAGGGGCGACCCGGAGGAGATCGACCGCATTCTCACCGAACACAAACCGATTGCCCACCGGATCCGGCAGATCATCGACCTGCTGGCGCCGGCTGGTGTACAGCGCCAGCGCGGTCTGGAAGACGGTGACGAAATCGATATCAACGCCGCCGTTGACGCCATGATCGCACTGCGCATGGGCGAACAACCGAACCCGCGCATCACCATGCGCAACGTGCTGAAAACGCGTGACCTGGCCGTTGTCGTGCTGCTGGACCTGTCGGAATCGACCAACGAACAGGTCGGCGATACCGACAAGACCATCCTGCAACTGACCCGGGAGGCGGCCACCCTGGTGGCAACGGCCATTGAAGGGATCGGTGACCCCTTTGCGCTGCACGGGTTTGCATCCGATGGTCGCCATGACGTGCAGTACTACCGTTTCAAGGATTTCAACCAGCATTTTGACGACGAGGCCAGGGCGCGCCTGGCCGGTATGAAAGGCGGTTTGTCGACCCGTATGGGCGCTGCGCTGCGTCATGCCGGGCATCACCTCCTGAAACAGCAGGAGCGACGCAAGCTGATTCTGCTGGTGACCGATGGTGAACCGGCGGACATCGACGAAGCCGATCCGCAGCACCTGCGGCACGATACCCGCAAGGCGGTCGAGGAACTGCATTCGTCCGGTGTGCTCAGCTATTGCCTGACGCTCGATCCGCTCGCCGATGCCTACGTCAAACGTATCTTCGGAGAGAACAACTACACCGTGATCGAGCATGTCGACCGCCTGCCGGAACAGTTGCCCCTGTTGTTTGCCAGCCTGACCGGATGATGAGCACACGCATCCACGACATGCCGGTATACGCGGCCCGCACCGACCAGGTGGAAGCCGCACTGTACAACCTGTGGCGGCGTGCGCGACTGCACCTGCCCATGCCATTGCGTATTGATCTGCCGGAGCTGAAACAGATGGCGCTGATACTCGAGGAAGACAGCTGGGTGGTGGTCGACCAGTGTCAGTATGACCTGCCGGTGCTGGCCTGGCTGGATTTCCAGGATAGCGGCAGGACCAGCCTGCACACGCCGGTGAGCTGCACCATGAACTACTACCATTACATGGCCAGCCACCTGCGGGAGAAGGTGCTGACCCTGATGCTGGAAGCACTGGAATCCCGCCTCAGCGAGTCAGCGCCGGGCAGTGGAGGCCACTCGTGAACATCCTCGTACCGGAAAACCGTCATCACACTTACAGGGTAGAGCATCATGCCACTGGTTAACATGAAGGATATGCTGCAGCACGCCTACGATCATGGCTATGCGGTGGGCGCTTTCGACCTGGTCAGCCTGGATTTCCTGGAAGGCATCCTGGCGGCGGCGGAGCGGGCGCGCGCACCGGTGATCCTCAGCCTGGCGGAGTCCCATTTTGATTATTACGACTTCGAGTTGCTGATGCCGGCCGTGGAAGTGGCGGCCAGGCGGGCCTCGGTGCCGGTGGCCATTCACCTGGATCACGGCGCCAGCCTGGATTCGGCCGTGCACGCCATTCGGCTCGGCTGCAACGGAGTGATGGTAGACGCTTCGCATACCGATTTCAGTGACAACGTGCGCACTACCCGTGCGGTGGTGGAGATGGCGCGCGCCTGCGGTACACCGGTGGAAGGCGAGCTGGGTTACGTGCCGGGCGTGGAAGGCGAAGATGCGGAGCGACACCCGGGGGAGCTGGCCTGTACCACGCTGGCAGAGGCCCGGGCCTACGTGGAGCGCACCGGCGTTGATTTTCTCGCGGTGTCCATCGGCACGGTGCACGGGCGTATGAAGGGCAAGCCGAAACTCGATTACCAGCGCCTGAAACAGATCAACGATGCCCTGTCCATGCCGCTGGTGATTCATGGCGGCAGTGGCCTGTCCGACGACCAGTTCCGGCGCCTGATCACCAATGGTGTCGCCAAGATTAATTACTATACCGCCCTGGCTGATGCGGCCGCCGCCAGTATCCGGGGCCGTGCCAGGGCAGACCGGGCCAATGGTTACACCGGCCTGGTGAAAGACGTGCGGGAAGCGGTCAGCAGCGAGGTCGAAACCAGGATGCGCCTGTGGGGCTCGGCCGGCAGGGCCGCCGAGGTACTGTCGCGGTGTCGCTCGTGGCTGCCGGTCGAACACCTGATTATCTACAACGTCGAGGGTATCGACGATACCCGGCTGGAAATGATGATGGCTGAAGGACGCCGGGTACTGGGCGCCATTCCCGGCGTGCGCGAGGTGGTCACCGGCAGGGCGGTGCAGGAGAATGCGAAGTACCAGTGCACCTGGCTGGTTCGTTTTTGCCACCCCGCGGTCATTGACAGTTACTGCAGGCACCCGGACCACGTCGCGTTTGCCGACCGGCTGTTCCGCCCGGTTGCGGGTGACCGTATCAGTATCGACTTCAGGATCGTGGAAACGGTGTTTTCCGTTCACCATCACGGTGCTGCGGGAGGCGCAGGGCAGGGGGGCTGAGGCCATAGCGGTTTACAGTGCATGCCCGCCACGTTGACGCGGGGTGAAAGGCCGGCCGGAATGGGCAAACGTGTCCAGGTGGCCGTTTTCGGGTAGTATGCAGCAGATTTCACTGCTGCCTCCGTCCCGAAAGCGATGACCCCTGAAACAGAAGCTGTATCTCACCACCACGTCAAATTCCATAAAAGCATGCGCGGGCGGTTCCTGCTGTTCGGTGTGTTGCCGACCATCGCCATGCTGGCCGCGATCGTGCTCTATAACGCGGCCAATCTCTATTCCAGGGCGCGCTCGGACAATGAGCAGCTGCTGCACAACCTGGCCGTGGAGCTGGCCGAGGAAATCGAACTGACCAATAACCGCGCCGTCATGGCGGCGCAGGTGATGGCGCTGGCGCAGGAGGCCGGCCAGTTCGGCAAGCGCAAGGAATCCGTCGAATATGCCCGGCGGGTACTGGAGTTCTACCCGGAATTTACCGGCAGCTATTTCGGCTACGAACCCGATGCCGATGGCGGGGATGCACAGGCACTGCAGTCGGGCACCGTCCAGGCGGAAGCCATGAGCAAGGAGGGGCGATTTATTCCCTACTGGTTCCGCGACCATAACGATAACACCAGGATACGCCTGGAACCGCTGGTGGACATGGAAACCAGCCTGTATTACGCCGGGATGAAGAAGCGTTTCGAGACCTCTGGCGAACGTTACATTGTTACGGAACCCTACGTCTACGAAGGCAAAATGATCGTCGAGCAGACTGCGCCGATCGTGCGGGACGACCGATTTGTGGGTATCGCCGGCGTGGACCGGGCACTCACGGACCTGGTCGGTTTTCTCGACCGGATCAAACTGAAACACAATGTCGACGTTTTCCTCATCAGCCGTACCGGGCGATTCATTGCGGATACGCTCGGTGAGCAGCTTTCCCTGCGCACCCTGTCTTTTGAGGAAACGGCCTATCGGGATCTTTTCCGCCGGTTGTATGAAGGCCGCAGGGATCACCCGCTCATCCTGGCCCCGGACCCGTTTGACCCGGACTCGAACTATTACTTTGTCGCCGCGCCGGTGGCGACCGGGGACTGGACCGTCATCATGCGCGAGGCAGAGAAAAATGTCACCGCGCCGATTGTGGCGAGCGTGCTCCGCTCGGTGTCGATTGCCGGCGCCGGCCTGGTGGTCCTGTTGCTGATGATGCTGTGGGTCACGAACTCGTCCACACGCCGCCTGAAAAAAGCCGTGCAGGCCGCTGACATGCTGGCCTCGGGTGCGCTGCCGAAGGACATGACGCTGGAGGCGGAAAGCGAGGACGAGATCGGCCTGATGAACCGCAGTTTCAACCGGGTCATCGAGGCGTACCGGGACATTACCCGGGTCACGGTTGCCGTCGCCGACGGCGATTTCAGCCAGCAGGTCACACCGCGCAGCGAACAGGACGAGCTGGCCCGGGCCATTAACCGTATGACAGAGCGCCGGCAAAAGGCCGAGCAGGAGCTGCACGACATCATGCACGCCACCGAACAGCAGCACCGGGGGGCCAGCGCGCTGAACGAGCTGGACGGCCTGATGCGCTGTGAGCTGGCTATTCAGCCACTGTGCGAGAAGGTCATCAATTTCATCGCACGTTACCTGGCCCTGCCCGTCGCCACGATCTATATCCGCCGCGATGATGACCGGCTGCACTGGCAGGCGTGTTACGCCTGTCCGGAAGGTCCCCAGCTCACTTCCATCGCGATCAGCGAAGGTCTGGCGGGACAGGCTGCGCGCGACCTGCGTCCCCTGGAAGTCGCGGAATTTGACGCCGATTTCAGTCTGCCGACGGGACTGGGTGAAATTCGTCCGGCGCGCCTGCTGTATTTTCCGCTGGTGCTCAATGAACAGTGCCTGGGTGTGCTGGAACTGGGGCTGTTGAAGCCGCTGGAAGCCGTGCAGCAGGAGTGGCTGGAACAGTCTGCGGACTCGGTAGCCGTATCTATACAGCTGGTGCTGGACATTGTTCGCCGGGAGAAGGTGGAGCGCGAGCTGGCCGAAGCCCGCGACATTGCCGAGGCCGCCAACCAGGCCAAGTCCGGGTTCCTGGCCAACATGAGCCACGAGCTGCGTACGCCCATGAACGCCATTCTCGGCTACAGTGAAATGCTGATGGAGGAGGCCGAGGACGAAGGGCAGGAACACTATGTCTCCGACCTGAAAAAAATTCACCAGGCCGGCAATCACCTGCTGACCCTCATCAACGATGTGCTGGACCTGTCCAAGATCGAGGCAGGGCGCATGGATACCTTTGCCGAGGACGTCAAGGTAGACAATCTGGTCGACCAGGTGGCGGCCACCGCGCAGCCGCTGATGGGCAAGAACGGTAACCAGCTGGTGATCGAACGCGGCGAACAGCTGGGCACGATCCACCAGGATGTCACCAAGCTCAGGCAGTCCTTGCTGAACCTGCTGTCCAATGCCGCCAAGTTTACCCACGAAGGAACGGTGACCCTGTCGGTGCAGCGCAGCACGGGTGCGGACGGCGACTGGCTGAGCTTTGCGGTGCGGGATACCGGTATCGGTATTCCCGTCGACAAGATCGATCATGTCTTCGAAGAGTTCAGCCAGGCGGACAGTTCGACGACCCGCAACTACGGCGGGACCGGGCTGGGACTGCCGATCTCGCGCCGCTTCTGCCGCATGATCGGCGGTGACCTGAGCGTGAGCAGCCGGGTGGGAGAAGGTTCGACCTTC
>DRQL01000196.1 GCA_011371465.1 Gammaproteobacteria bacterium
CGCTCTCCTTGGCACTGAACATCGCCGTATCGGCGTACTTGATAATGTCGTCCGCGTTCTCATCGAGAAACGGGAACACCGAAATACCGATGCTGCAGGTGATATGCAGCGCGTTGCCCTGAACCTGGAACGGCCTTTCGAACGAGGACTGGATGCGCAGAGCGACTTTGCGTGCAGCGAGGCTTGCGGCCTGCTTGTCAGTCCCGAGGTGCTTGAGCAGGATGACGAACTCGTCCCCGCCGAAGCGTGAGGCGGTATCCTCGTCCCAGATTTCGGTGCCGATACGCCCGGCCACCTCGACCAGCAACTGGTCGCCCACCGAATGTCCCAGCGAATCATTGATGGTCTTGAAACGATCCAGGTCCAGGAACAGCAGGCCGTCAAAATGGCCGTGCCGCCGGCTGGTAATGAGTGACTGCTCCAGCCGGTCCAGCAACAGCTTGCGGTTCGGCAGGCCCGTCAGTGAATCATAGTAAGCCTGGTAGCGGATTTCCGATTCGGCATTCCGGCGTTCGGTAATATCGCGCCAGACGACGTGCAGCAACTGTCCTTCACCATAGGGTATAGCCGTCAGCAGTACCTCTACCGGGAACACTTCACCATCCCTGCGCACGTGGTCCCACTCGAAACGGTGGCTGCCTTTTTCAAAGGCCAGCGCAATCATCTGGTCCGCCTTGACCGCCGAGGGCTGCCCGTCGGGCTGCAACTCCGGTGACAGCACGGAGGGATGAGTATTCAGGAGTTCGTCCCTGTGCCGGTAGCCCAGCATATCCAGCGTGGCCTGGTTACAGTCGACAAAGCGATTGCCCTCGATGATCAACAGGGCATCCGCGGTCTGGTAGAACAGGGTCCGGTAGCGCTGTTCGCTTTCTTTCAGGCTCTTGTTGCGCTGCGCCACCAGCGCCTCCAGCTGCTCCTGGTTCGCAACCAGCTCCTCGTGGATTTTCTTTCTTTCCGCAATCTCTTTCAGCAATTCGCGACGACTGTGCGCCAGCCACTCCTGCAGGCGGCCACTGTAAAAGTAATAAAACAGGAACAGCAGGGTGCTGAGCACCAGCGCCGTCAGACCGATACCCGCCATCAGTCGATGACGGTTATGGACATAGCTCGATATATCCAGCAGATAGGTCAACCAGCCGACGTCCTCACCCGAATAATCCTGGACGGGAACATTGGAGGCGAGGTACTGCCTGTCATCGTGGGTAATCACCGAGTATTCAGACGCACTACGGTTGCCGATGAAGTTATCCAGACCGGCCGGGATGCGATTCATGGTCCGGTTGATCACCAGCGCCGATGCGTAGCGGGGCTCCGCCTCCAGCAGCATCTCGAAGTTGTCGGTACTGGCAAAGCCCTGCCGGGAAACGAAATCCCGGCTGACCGAAAGTACCAGCCCGTAGCCCCCGGCCGTGGCAAGATGCTCCAGGATGTGATCGATCTCTTCGCCCAGTTCGATGTAGCCGACCGGCTTGCCGTCGATGGTCCACGGCATGACCACCCGCAGCACGAACTGACCCAGCGCGCCAAACTCGATACCGGCCCTGACCTCACCGCTGCGCATGGCCTCCCGCAGGGTACCCCGCTCAATCCGGTCGCCATGGCGATCCCTGAGATGCACGCGGAGAAAGTTGACGCCGTCAGGCTGGTGGTAATAGAAGTGCGTGATGTGGTGATCCCGGCGCAGGTTGGCGAGCATCGGCTCACTCGCGGTATACAGGGCCTCCCGGTCACCCTCCATCCAGCGCTGCTGCAGCGCCAGGTTGTCAACGATAAACAGCAGCATGCCCCGGAGCAGCTCGGTTTCGTGTTCAAGTGCCTGCTTGAACGCGGCGCGCAGCTGTGACTCGGTCTGGCTGGCAAATACCCGCTGCTGTTCCTGCTGGAACAGGTACAGGCTCCACAGCACACCGCACACGATCACCAGCAGCGAACCGAAGTACGGCGCCAGCAGTTTAAAGCGGATATTAGGGCTGCTTTTCTGCTTCATTATCTGCAGGTTGTCGGCCGTTTCCCGGAATCCATGATCGTTACCGGGTGAAAATCTCCAGCCACGTGCCCCGGCGTGAACCCGGCGCCGAACTTCTGGCATAATGGCCCGCTATCTCATTGGTTCAATCGGAAATTTTGATGTCGCAGCAGCACCGCACCATGCTGGTCACCAGCGCCCTGCCCTACGCCAACGGCTCGATTCACCTGGGTCACCTGGTGGAATATATCCAGACCGACATCTGGGTGCGTTTCCAGAAAATGCGGGGCCACGACTGCACCTATGTCTGCGCCGACGACGCCCACGGCACCCCCATCATGCTGCGCGCCCGGCAGGAGGGTATCGAGCCGGAAGCCCTGATCGGGAAAATGAACGCCGAACACCAGGCCGATTTTGCCGGTTTCTACATCGGCTTCGACAACTATTACAGCACCCATTCCGAAGAAAACCGGGCCTTTGCCGAGGACATCTACCTCAAGCTGCGCGACGGTGGACACATCGACCGGCGCACCATCCGCCAGTTCTACGATCCCGAAAAGGAGATGTTCCTGCCGGACCGCTTCATCAAGGGCACCTGCCCGAAATGCGGCGCCGAAGACCAGTACGGCGACAACTGCGAAGTCTGCGGTGCGACCTACGACGCCGCCGAACTGAAAAATCCCCGCTCGGTGCTCAGCGGTACCGCGCCGGTGGAAAAGGAATCGGAGCACTATTTCTTCAAACTGTCCGACTTCACCGACATGCTGCACGACTACCTGCAGCAGGCCACCCAGCCCGAGGTCGCCAACAAGATGAACGAGTGGCTGGAGGCGGGCCTGCAGGACTGGGATATATCGCGCGACGCGCCCTATTTCGGTTTCCGCATCCCGGACACCACTGACAAGTACTTCTACGTCTGGCTGGACGCGCCCATGGGCTACATGGCCAGCTTCAAGGACTACTGCAAGCGGAACCACCTGAATTTCGGCGACTGGTGGGACCAGGGTTCCAGCGCCGAGCTGTACCACTTCATCGGCAAGGACATCCTGCGTTTCCATACGCTGTTCTGGCCGGCGGTGCTGGAAGGCGCCGGCTACCGCAAGCCGACACGGGTGTTCGCACACGGCTTTCTCACCGTCAACGGGCAGAAAATGTCGAAATCGCGCGGCACTTTTATCAATGCACGCACCTGGCTGGACCACCTGGACCCGGAATACCTGCGTTATTACTATGCTGCCAAGCTGTCCGGCGGTATCGACGACATCGACCTCAACCTGGACGATTTCGTCGCCCGCATCAACAGCGACCTGGTCGGCAAATACGTCAACATCGCCAGCCGCACCGCGAACTTCATCGTCAGGCACTTCAACGGCGAGCTGTTATCGACAAAGGAATACGGCGACCATGAAACCGAAGGGGGTGCCAGGATCATTGCCGAGGCTTTTGAACAGCGCGAGTACAACCGCGCGGTGCGAGAAATCATGCGCATGGCCGACAGCACCAACCAGTTTTTTGACGAAAACGAACCCTGGAAACTGGCCAAAGACCCGGCACAGAAAGACAAACTGCACAAGGTCTGCTCACGCATCCTGCACGCCTTCTACGTGCTGTCCATTTTCCTGACGCCGGTGCTGCCGGCCATGAGCCGCCGGGTTGCGCGCGAACTGTTCGGCATGTCCAGGGATTTCATCTGGGCCGACCTGGACAGCTTCCCGGAGCACATCAACCCGTTCAAACACCTGGCCAAACGCGTCGAACCCGGTGCCGTAACCGCCATGCTGGAAGCCTCCAGGGAGAGTCTGGCCGTGACTGAATCCGAACCTGCCGCCGGGCCACTGGCCGATGAACCCGTCGCTGACACCATCGCCTTCGAAGATTTCGCCAGGGTGGATCTACGGGTGGTGAAGATCGTGAAGGCCGAAGCCGTGGAAAAGGCCGACAAACTGCTGCGACTGACGCTGGACCTGGGTGGCGAGACCCGTACGGTGTTTGCGGGCATCAAAAGCGCCTATGCACCGGAAGACCTTGAGGGTAAGCTGACAGTCATGGTCGCCAACCTGGCACCGCGCAAAATGCGTTTCGGCGTCTCCGAAGGCATGGTGCTGGCAGCCGGGCCCGGCGGCAAGGAACTGTTTATCCTGGAACCGCACCAGGGCGCACAACCCGGTATGAAAGTGAAGTAGGCAATATGGGCGAGATCGCACTCATTCTGGTCAGCACCGTGCTGGTGAACAATTTCGTGCTGGTCAAGTTTCTTGGCCTGTGCCCCTTCCTGGGCGTCTCGCGCAAGCTGGAAACCGCGATCGGCATGTCTCTGGCCACAACCTTTGTGCTGACCCTGTCCTCGGTCTGCAGTTATCTTGCCAATGAATACCTGCTGGCCCCGCTGGGACTGGAATACCTGCGCACCATCACCTTCATCCTGGTCATCGCCGTGGTCGTACAGTTCACGGAAATGGTCGTGCACAAGACCAGCCCGCTGCTCTACCAGGTGCTGGGTATCTTCCTGCCCCTGATCACCACCAACTGCGCGGTACTGGGCGTGGCCCTGCTGAACACCCAGGAGCACCACGGCTTCCTCCACTCCGCCGTATACGGCTTTGGCGCGGCGGTCGGTTTCTCGATGGTGATGGTGCTGTTTGCCGCCATGCGCGAACGCATTGCGGCCGCCGACGTGCCGGAAGCCTTCCGCGGTTCCGCCATTGCGCTGATCACCGCCGGCCTGATGTCCCTGGCCTTCATGGGCTTCTCCGGGCTCATCAAGGGTTAGGCAGAGGGTCTGTTAAAGCATGTTGACCGCCATGCTGGCCATCGGCACCCTCGCGGCCCTGTTCGGCCTGTTGCTGGGCTATTCCGCTATCCGTTTCAAGGTCGAGGGCGACCCGATCGTCGACCAGATCGACAGCCTGTTGCCGCAGACCCAGTGCGGGCAATGCGGCTACGCGGGCTGCCGCCCCTACGCGGAAGCCATCGCCAACGGCGAAGCGGACATCAACCAGTGCCCGCCGGGCGGCGAGACCGGCATCCAGGCGCTGGCCGAACTGCTCGGTGTGGACCCCAAGCCCCTCAACGCCGAACACGGCGAACACACCGAGAAACGTGTCGCGGTGATCGATGAAAAGACCTGCATCGGCTGCACGCTGTGTATCCAGGCCTGCCCGGTGGACGCGATTCTGGGTGCAGCCAAGCAGATGCATACCGTGATCGAAAGCGAATGCACCGGTTGTGACCTGTGCGTGCCGCCCTGCCCGGTCGACTGCATCGAAATGGTGCCGCTAAAGCCGACCATCAGCCGCTGGAAGTGGCCGTATCCGGAGGATACCGGCGGGGCGATCGCCGAACCCGTCGGGGAACCCGGCAATCAACTGATTTGAATCAATAACCTGTCCGCAGGCGGCGTATTTTTCCGCACCAGACCCTGTACAATGCAGTGCCTGATGGTCACTCTATTGTCCCAGCCCAGGCGCATCCCCGGCGGTCTGCGTCTCGATGCCAACAAGGCACAGTCACTGCAGCAGCCGCTGCGTGCTGCCGGGGTGCCGGAGCGCCTGTATATCCCCCTCAGCCAGCACATCGGCGACGCCGCGGAGCCGCTGGTCGAGGTCGGTGACCGGGTTCTCAAGGGGCAGTTGATCGCCCGTTCACCCGGCTACATCAGCGCACCGGTACACGCCTCCAGTTCGGGCGAGGTGGTCGCCATCGGCGATTACCCGGTACCACACCCGTCCGGCATGCAGGCCGCATGCATCGTGATCGCCACGGATGGCCGGGACCAGGCGGCTGCCGACCAGCTGCGGATGGAGAATGTCCTGCAGGCCGACCCCGCCGACATCCGCCAGCGGGTCCGCGACGCCGGTATCGTCGGCCTGGGCGGGGCCGGCTTCCCTACTTCGGTAAAACTCAACCCGGGGCCGGACCGGGAAGTCGATCTGCTGGTCATCAACGCCGCGGAGTGCGAACCCTATATCAGCTGCGACGAGGCACTGATGTGCAGCCGCCCGTGGGAAATACTCGAAGGCATACACATCATGCGTCACGCCCTCCATGCCCGGCAGGTCGTGATCGGCATCGAGGACAACATGCCGAATGCCATACAGTGCCTGCAACACTGCCTGGACGAGTCGGAAGAAACGGGCATCCGCATGATCCCGGTACCGACCATCTATCCCGCCGGTGGTGAAAAACAGCTCATCTATGCCCTGACCGGCGAGGAAGTGCCCAGCCAGGGCCTGCCAATCGACCTCGGCATCGTCTGCCACAACGTGGGTACGGCGGCTGCGATTGCGCGCGCCTTGCTGCAGGGCGAACCGCTGATATCGCGCGTGGTGACCGTAACCGGCGAAGGCGTCCGGCAGCCGGCCAACCTGGAAGTCCGCATTGGCACGCCGGTCGCGGCCCTGATCGAGGAATGCGGCGGCTACACAGACGCCATCGCCCGGCTGCTGATGGGCGGACCCATGATGGGCTTTTCCCTGCGCAGCGACACCATACCCGCCATCAAGACCACCAACTGCATTCTCGCCGCGAGTTACCGGGAGACCCCGCAGGCGCCGCCGGCCAGCCCCTGTATTCGCTGCAGTGACTGCGTGGATGTGTGCCCGGCCGGTCTGCTGCCGCAGCAACTGTACTGGTACGCACACGCCCGCAATTTCGACCGCATCCAGGACTACCACCTGTTCGACTGCATCGAATGCGGCTGCTGTGCGCAGGTATGCCCCAGCCATATCCCGCTGGTGCAGTACTACCGCTTTGCCAAGACCGAGATCTGGTCGCTGGAAAGCGAGCGGCAATTTTCCGAACTGGCCCGCCAGCGCCACGAGTTCCGCCTGCAGCGCCTGGAACGGGAAAAGAAGGCGCTGGAAGAACGCCGCGCCAAAGCGCGCAAGTCACTCAAACCCAAAGCGGGTGACGCCGATGCCAAACAGGCGGAAATCGCCGCTGCACTGCAACGCGTAAAGGCCAAAAAGGCCGAGCAGTCCGTGCAAGCGCGCAACACCGGCGACCTCACCGAGCAGCAGCAGGCGGACATCGCTGCCATCGAACGACGCCGCAGTTCCGGCAGCGGCCAGCCCTGATGGAATTTCCCACCCGCAGTTCACCCTACCTGCCCCTGCACAGCGACCTGTCCAGGCTCATGCAGCGCGTCATGCTGGCCCTGGTGCCGGGCGCCCTCGCCCTGCTCTGGTTCTTTGGCTGGGGCGTACTGTTCAACCTCCTCATCGCCGCAGGTACCGCCCTGCTGGCAGAAGCGGCGATGCTGCAGCTGCGCGGCCGGCCGGTGCGCGCGACCCTGCACGACGGCAGCGCGCTGCTGACCGGTCTGCTGCTGGGCCTGTCACTGCCACCGCTGGCGCCCTGGTGGATTGCGGTGGTCGGCACCCTGTTTGCCATCGTGGTGGCAAAACAGCTGTATGGCGGTATTGGCTACAACCCGTTCAACCCGGCCATGGTGGGCTTTGTGGTGCTGATCATTTCCTTTCCGCTGCAAATGACCCTGTGGCCACCACCGCAGGGTATCGATGCGCAGGTACTCGGCCTGACCGACACCTTGCGGCTGGTATTCGCCGGCGCGCTGCCCGCGGATGCAAGCCTCGACAGTGTCACCATGGCTACGCCGCTGGATATCACCAAGACCCGTATCGGCCTGAATTACACCTGGGGCGAGATACTCGCTGACCCGCGTTTCGGCGCTTTTGCCGGGCACGGCTGGGAATGGGTCAATGTCGGTTTCCTGTTCGGCGGCATCTGGTTATGGCAACGCCGCGCCATACACTGGCAGATCCCGGCAAGCATGCTGGGCAGCCTGTTCTTTATATCGCTGTTTTTCTACATCGCCGACGCCGACAGTTTCGGTTCGCCGATCTTCCACCTGTTCAGCGGCGCCACCATGCTCGGCGCCTTCTTTATTGCTACCGACCCGGTGTCGGCGGCCACCACCCGGCGCGGGCGTCTCTACTACGGGGCCGGTATCGGCATCCTGACCTACGTGATCCGCACCTGGGGCGGGTACCCGGAAGGCATTGCCTTCGCGGTCCTGCTGATGAACATGGCGGCGCCGACCATCGACTACCTGACTCCGCCCCGCGTGTTCGGCCGCAGGGACCCGGAGGAAAGCTAGTGTTCGCCCAGTGGACCGTACACTGATGTCCTACCGGCCGGTATTCATCTCCGCGGTATTCCTGCTGCTGTTTGCCGTCATCGGCAGCGGGCTGGTCGCGTTCACGTTCGACAGCAC
>DRQL01000197.1 GCA_011371465.1 Gammaproteobacteria bacterium
GAGAAAAGGCAAGGCACGTCACTAACCGCCTGTGGCATGCAGGGAAAACCGGGGCTTATCACTTCACAAGAAGCGATAAGCCCCGCTTCAATGAAGCCCTGACCTGACGCCGGTCGGCTCACACGGCCGATCGCTTCGCTGTATTCAGTCCTAAGGAACCTGATCGGTTGACGCTGAGAACATGGCATCTGTAACCGACCTCTATCCCATTATAAATAGCCGCGTATTTCGATTGGGTCCTTGCCTAAAATAGCGCCCCCTGTTCGGAATAACCCGAACACAATCTTCTGTAATTCCCTCCTTGATTCATACCGGTGCGAAGCCCCGGCAGAGTGCTCTTTGTTATACGTGATGCTCCTGGTTAAGGGCGTGCTATCAATGATTGCACAGTGATCCCCAATAATGCTATCATTGCTATCACTGTGCAACCAGGCAGGGGAGATACTGTTATGGCCAATCTCGTAGTCAGAAACCTGGATCAACGTATCGTCGATGCGCTCAAGCAACGCGCGGCACGGCACGGTCGAAGTGCCGAGGCGGAGCATCGCGCCTTACTGGAAGCGTTATTGTTGCGACCAAAGGGGAAAAGCTTCGCAGAAGCACTCACCGGCATGCCCAACGTCGGGCAGGATGAGGATTTTGAGCGGCTGGAGGACGAGACTGGAAACGAACGTGTATTTGGTTGATACCAATATCATCAGCGAAGCGCGCAAAAAGTCAAAAGCGAACAAAGGGGTTCGGAAATTTTTCAGGCAAGCCATCGAAGATGAGACGCAGCTGTTTATGTCGGTGGTAACCGTTGGTGAATTGCGACGCGGCGTTGAACTGATCCGTCACCGCGGCGATGTTCGCCAGGCCAATCTACTGGAGAAGTGGCTGGGTGCCTTGCTGACGGACTACCAGGATCACATTCTCGATATCAACCAGGACATTGCCCAGCTCTGGGGGCGACTTCGGGTACCACATCCGGAAAATGCCCTGGACAAGCAAATAGCGGCGACGGCGCTGATTTATGATTTAACGGTTGTCACACGTAACCATAGGGATTTCGTCAAGACCGGCGTACGTGTTCTGAATCCATTCAGAGAGTAGGCCTCCAGGATCGAGGGCGGTCATCAGGCATTCCCGTGATGGCTGCAATTCCTGGGTTTCTGACGATCCTGCAAAGGCGGATCGGAAGAAATGCCGCTGGCCGGTCTGCGGGACTTTTGCGGGAGCTGCTGTACAGTGTTATGCTCTGTCCTGCAATCGATGCAAGGGAATTTCAGCTTTGCATCGTAAATTCAACTACTTGCAATTACGCTAATGGAATAGGATGCAGGTGGTCAGAGGTCAGAGACCTTCTCGCCCCGACCAATTCTACAAACACCAGTAAACAGACCGACCATGCCGTATAAAACCGACGACCTGAGAATCGTGGATATCCGCGAAGTGGTTCCCTACGCGAAACTGCAGGCGGAGTTTCCTGTCACCGAGAATGCGGCACGCACTACGCACGAAACGCGCCAGGCGATTCACCGTATATTGCACGGTGAGGATGACCGCCTGCTGGTGATTGTCGGTCCCTGTTCGATCCATGACCCCGATGCCGCGCTGGAATATGCGGCACGCCTGAAAGAAATCCGCCAGCGGCTGTCCGATGACCTGCTCATTGTCATGCGGGTCTACTTCGAAAAACCGCGTACCACCGTTGGCTGGAAAGGCTTGATCAATGACCCGGACCTGGATGGCAGCTTCCAGATCAACAAGGGCCTGCGGCTGGCGCGTAAACTGCTGCTCGATATCAATGATTCCGGGGTGCCGGCGGCTACCGAATACCTGGACCTGATGTCACCGCAGTACGTGTCCGACCTGATCAGCTGGGGTGCGATCGGCGCGCGCACCACGGAAAGCCAGGTGCACCGCGAGCTGGCATCCGGCCTGTCCTGCGCGGTGGGTTTCAAGAACGGTACCGACGGCGCGCTGAAGATTGCCATCGATGCGATTCGTTCCGCCTCACAGCCGCACAACTTCATGGCGCTGACCAAGGATGGGCATTCCGCGATTTTCTCGACGGCGGGCAATGAAGACTGCCATATCATCCTGCGCGGCGGCAAAGAACCCAACTACGATGCGCGCAGTGTTGCAGCCGCGGCACAGCAACTGGAGGCGGCCGGGCTGAGGGCGCGCCTGATGATCGACTTCAGTCACGGCAACAGCAGCAAGCAGTTCCTGCGGCAGCTGGAGGTGGGCGGCGACGTGGCGGCACAGATTGCTGGCGGTGATGAACACATTGCCGGCGCCATGATTGAAAGTCACCTGCAGGAAGGCCGGCAGGATAACCGGCAGGATACTGAACTGGAATACGGCAAGAGCATCACCGATGCCTGTATCAGCTGGGAAGCGACCGTACCCCTGCTGGAACAGCTCGCCGATGCGGTTCGTCAGCGCCGCAGTCAGAAAATGCAGGCCTCCGCATAGCGTAGCCTGCTGGTACCCGCCTTCCCGCAGGAGCGGTCTCCTGACCGCGAAAGCCCGCCCAGGTCTTCTCGCCGAAGGCCGGCGCTCCTACCAGTAAAGCACGCCGTAGATCGGAGTCGTTTCAGGGTCAGGCGGTTTCCTGCTCCTGCAGCTTGCGCTCCCATTCCAGGGAGGTTTTCACAATGAAGTCGAGGTCGTCGTAGCGGGGTTCCCATCCCAGCACCTGCCGGGCTCTGTCGGCTTTTGCGATCAGGGCAGGCGGGTCGCCGGCGCGCCGTGGTTCCTCGATGACCTTGATGGGCTTTCCGTTTACGCGGTTCACGGCATCGATCACTTCCCGCACACTGTAGCCGTGGCCGTAGCCGCAGTTCAGCGTGACCGATTCACCACCCCCGCACAGGTAGTCGATGGCCTTGATGTGCGCCTCGGCGAGGTCGTCCACGTGGATATAGTCGCGCACACCCGTGCCGTCATCCGTCGGGTAGTCGGTCCCGAATACATACAGCTGTTCACGCTTGCCGGTAGCGACCTCGGCGGCGACCTTGATCAGCAGGGTGGCATTCGCGGTGGACTGGCCGATGCGCCCGTCGGGGTCGGAGCCGGCCACGTTGAAGTAGCGCAGGATGACGTGGCGCATGTCCGTCGCCTTGCCCAGGTCACGCAGCATCATCTCGCTCATCAGCTTGGAGGTGCCGTAGGGGTTGATGGGCGCCAGCGGGCTTTCTTCCGTGCATACCGTGTCGTCGGGGATGCCGTACACCGCCGCGGTCGAGGAAAAGATGAAATATTTCACGCCGGCCTTCGAGCAGCATTCCAGCAGGTTGCGTGTGCAGCAGGTGTTGTTGCCGTAGTATTTCAGCGGGTCCGATACCGACTCCGGTACGATGGTGTGCGCGGCAAAGTGCAGCACGGTATCGACCCGGTGCTCGTCGAGCAGACGGCTGACGACTTCGGTATCGCCGGTATCACCGACCACCAGTTCGGCACCCAGGACGGCATCGGCGAAGCCGGTCGACAGGTTGTCCAGAACCACCACCGCCTTGCCGGCCGCGGTCAGCAGACGCACCACGTGGCTGCCGATATAGCCGGCGCCCCCGGTGACGAGAATCTTGTTGTCGCTCACAGTTGAATCCTTTGAAAGATGCTGGAAATCCCGCTGTTTTCAGTCCCGCGGGTAGGGGTATCTTAATCGCTGGGGCCGGGTTGATCTAGCGGTTTATCGGCACGGCCGCGCGTTTCCTGTGATTTTCCCGGGAACGTGCGGCGTGTGCGGCGTACAGGTCGGCCAGGGATACGGACTGTCCGTTTTCGGTAACGATGCGGGCGTGGAAGCGGCGCAGTTCCCTGGGTTCGCGCACGCCGCAGGAATGGGCGATCACGCCGACCTCGTAGACCATGTTGCGCACGTAGTTGGCCACGCGTTCGGCCTTGACCTTCGGCACCAGGCCTTTCTGTAAACGGGGATTATGAGTGGTGATGCCGGTCGGGCAGGTGTTTTTGTTGCAGCTCAGTGCCTGTATGCAGCCGAGAGAGAACATGAAGCCCCGTGCGGAGGTAATGAAGTCCGCGCCCACGCACAGGGCCCAGGCCACTTCCGCCGGCGTGATCAGTTTGCCCGAGGCAATGACCTTGACCCGCTCTTTCAGGCCGTGCTCGTTCAGTTTGTCGACTACCAGCGGCAGGCTCTCCTGGATCGGCAGGCCCATGTAGTCCATCAGGCTCATCGGTGCCGCGCCGGTGCCGCCGTCGGCGCTGTCGACGGTGATGAAGTCGGGTGCCGATTGCGCGCCACGCGCATTGATCTCCGTGAACAGTTCGTCCAGCCAGCCATAGGCGCCGATGACGGCCTTGAAGCCCGTCGGCTTGCCGGTCACGTTGCGGATCCGCTCGATCATGTCCAGCAGGTCACCGATGGAGTTGATATCCGGGTGCCGGTTGGGGCTGATGGAGTCCTCGCCCACGGGGATGCCGCGAATCCGCGCAATCTCTTCGGTCACCTTGCCGCCTGGCAGCATGCCGCCCTTGCCGGGTTTGGCGCCCTGGCTGAGCTTGAGTTCGAACATCCTGACCTGTTCATGGGCGGCCACCTCGCGCAGTTTGTCATCGCTGAGGTTGCCCAGCGCATCGCGCACACCGTACTTGGCGGTGCCGATCTGGAACACCAGGTCGGCGCCGCCTTCCAGATGGTAGGACGACAGGCCGCCTTCACCGGTATTCATCCAGCAGCCACCTTTCGCGGCGCCTTTTGACAGTGCCAGCACAGCCGGTCGCGACAGGGCACCGAAACTCATGCCGGAAATGTTGAACAACGAACGGGTGACATAGGGCTGGTCGCACAGGGGGCCGATGGTGACTTCACCGACCGGGGCGGCATCGGTGCCCAGCGTCGGGAAGGGGCAGTTTACGAACAGGACCGTACCGGGCGGCGAGAGGTTGCGGGTCGAGCCAAAGGCGGTGGTGTTGTCCAGGTCCTTGGCGGCGCGGTAGACCCAGGAACGTTCGGCGCGGTTGAACGGCATTTCCTCGCGATCCATGGCAAAGAAATACTGGCGGAAAAACTTGCCCATTTCCTCGAAGAAGTACCGGAAGTGACCGATGACGGGATAATTGCGCCGGATGGCCTGTTTGGTCTGGGTGACATCGAGGATATAGATCACCACGATGGTGAGGAAAACCAGGCCGACGAAGATGATGAAGAAGGTAGCAAGAAACTCCAGTGAACGGAGCATAAACCCGGTATCCGGTATGGGCATAGCCTGATCTCCTGGTACGTGGAGTGGTCTGTCAGAGCAGGGTAACGACCTGTTGGACTGACAGTGTAACGGAAATGTTTCCCGGCCAAGGATATTTTATGGCCGCTATCCCGTACACTATCCCGCGGACGCGTCGCTGGTCGATACGGACACTATAGCGAGGTGGTTGCAGTCGGTCGGCTGCTCCTGTGAAGAGGCAGTTTCAAGGTTAGGCAGTATGGGGTCTGTTCTGCAATGAAGCGCACGCGCGCAGCCGATTGCCCGGTGTCCGTGGCGCCCATGATGGCCTGGACGGACCGGCACTGCCGCTATTTCCTGCGGCTGATTTCCCGGCACGTCCGGTTGTACACCGAAATGGTCACCAGCGCAGCGCTGCTGCACGGTGACCGGGAACGCCTGTTGCGCTATCACCCGGCCGAACAGCCGCTGGCCATCCAGCTGGGTGGCAGCGAGCCGGCGCAACTGGCGCGTTGCGCCGGCTATGCGGAGCAAGCCGGTTTTGCCGAGGTCAATCTCAATGTCGGTTGTCCCAGTGACCGCGTGCAGTCCGGGCGTTTCGGGGCCTGTCTCATGCTGGAACCGGAACGTGTGGCGGACTGTGTGGCGGCCATGCGTGCCGCGGTCTCGATACCGGTCACGGTCAAGACCCGCATCGGTGTGGATGAACAGGACAGCTACGAAGCCCTGTACCGCTTTGTGGCGATGCTGGCCGGGGCGGGACTGGAGGCCCTGGTGGTGCATGCACGCAAGGCCTGGTTGCAGGGCCTGAGTCCGAAACAGAACCGCGAGATTCCACCGCTGCGCTATGATCGGGTCTACCGCCTCAAAAAGGATTTTCCGGCGCTGACGGTACACATCAACGGCGGGATCAAAACGCTGGATGAAGTGGCCGGGCATTTGCAGCAGGTCGACGGGGTGATGATCGGGCGCGAGGCCTATCACAACCCCTGGCTGCTGGCGGACGTGGATCGCCGCTTTGCCGGTGACGTGTATGCACAACCCGGGCGGCACCAGGTTGCGTTACGCTTTATGGACTATGCCGAAGACGAACTGAAAGCGGGGACGCACCTGCAGCAGATGACGCGCCACATCCTCGGCCTGTTCCAGGGACAGCCCGGTGCCCGCGCCTGGCGCCGCCACCTCAGTGAGCAGGCGCACCGACCCGGCGCCGGTACGGAGGTGATCGAGCAGGCGCTGCGTTACGTGACCTGAAGCGGTGCGTTTACAACTGGGACTGTATCCAGTTCGTGAGCGCGCGCGCGTCCATGGCACCGGCCTGGCGGGCGACCTCGCGGCCGTTTTTGAAAATGGCCACCGTGGGAATACTGCGGATCCCGTACTGTGCCGCGGTGCGCTGTGCCTGTTCGGTGTTGAGTTTGACAAAGCGGGCCGCGGGCTCCATCTGCGCGGCTACCGTTTTGAAATGTGGCCCCATCATCTTGCACGGCCCGCACCAGGGCGCCCAGAAATCCACCACCAGCGGGATGTCATCACGACGCAGGTGCTTGTCGAACTCCGCATCCGACAGTTCCACCGGCTGGCCGGTGAACAACGGCTCCTTGCAACGGCCGCACTTCGGGTGCTGGCCCATGCGATCCGCCGGAATGCGGTTGACGGTCTGGCAATGCGGACAAACGACATGTTTTGAACTGGACACGATTTCCCACCTGTTTGCATATCGATTGCCGTCTTACATGGGGCCACCGCGCAGGAATTCAAGGCGGTTTCTTCGCGCCGAAGGGCGGCGCTCCTACAGGGGGTGCGAGTCAGCCTGTAGGAGCGGTCCCCTGACCGCGATCCCCGGGACATTCACTCCAGGCTTTTCGATACGATCTCGAACACATCCCGGGACAGGTCATCGGCGCTCAGGATCCGCTTCAGTTCTTCCTGCATCAGCGACTGGCGCTGCTCGTCAAAGCGCTTCCAGCGACTCAGGGCACTTACCAGGCGGGCTGCAATCTGCGGGTTGATACGGTCGAGCTCCAGTACCCGGTCCGCAAGAAAGCGGTAACCGGCACCGTCCGCTGCGTGGAAACGCACCTGGTTTCCCATGCAGAATCGTCCGACCAGTGCGCGCACCTTGTTGGGGTTGGTGATTCGGAAAGCGGGGTGTGTCAGTAGAGCTTCAACCTGTTGCAGGGTATCCGGCAGGGGTGAACCCGCCTGGATGGCAAACCACTTGTCGACCACCTGCGGGTCGTGCTGCCATTGTTCATAGAACCGCTGCAGCTGCTCCGCGCGTTCCGGCCAGTCATAGCCAGACAGGGCGGACAGCGCCGCCAGCGTGTCGGTCATGTTGTGGGCCTGTTGCAGTTGCGCAAGGCATAGCTGGCGGGCCTCGTCCGTGCCGCTCTCCAGCAGGTAGGACAGGCACAGGTTGCGCAGCGAACGCCGGCCCATGCTGGCTGCGTCGAAGCGGTAGGGTTGCTCCGAACCCTGGCGGTGGTAGATATCCAGGAAGTGATTGTACAGGCGTTCCGCCAGTTGCCGGCGCATAAAGTTACGCGCGCGGTGGATGGCGTCCACGTCGACGCGGTCGCACTGGTCGGCGAGGTAGGATTCGGACGGCAGGGTCAGTGCCTGGGTGACCAGCGCCGGGTCAAGTTCGGGGTGCTGCAGGGTTTTCCGGAAGGCCTCGACAAAGTCATCCTGCAGGGACAGCGCCGTCTTTTGCTGTACCTGTCGCACCAGTTGCAGCAGTGTCTGGCTGGCCAGGGTCTGGCCAGCATCCCAGCGGTTGAACGGGTCCGGGTCATGCGCAAACAGGAAGGCCAGTTCTGCATCCGACCGTTCCACGGCCAGTTTTACCGGCGCCGAAAAACCGCGCAGCAGGGATACCACGGGTGGTGCCTCAATGCCGGTGAATTCGAATTCCTGTGAAGCCTGTTTCAGTTCCAGCAGGCAGTGCCGGCCGGCCGGTTGTTCCGCGCCGGCCAGGTGCAGCGACAGGGCCTGACCGGAGGCATCCAGCAGCGCCAGTTCCACCGGGATGTGGAACGGCTCCTTGTGCGCCTGTCCGGGGGTGGGCGGGCAGTGCTGGGACAGGGTGAGGCGATAGCTCTGTGCCTGCGCGTCGTAGTGGCCTTCGGCGTGGATGACCGGTGTGCCCGCCTGGCTGTACCAGCGCCGGAACTGTGCCAGGTCCACCCCGTTGGCGTCTTCCATGGCGCTGACAAAGTCATCGGTAGTGACTGCCTGCCCGTCGTGGCGCTCAAAGTAGAGGTCACAGCCCTTGCGGAAGCCCTCGCGGCCCAGCAGTGTGCAGATCATGCGCACCACTTCCGCGCCCTTGTTGTACACAGTGACGGTGTAGAAGTTGCTGATTTCGATATAGGCATCCGGGCGTACCGGGTGTGCCATCGGGCTGGCATCCTGGGCGAACTGGACACTGCGTAACACGTTGACGTCGGCGATGCGTTTGACCGGACGGGAGTTGAGGTCCGCGCTGAACTCCTGGTCCCGGAACACGGTGAAGCCCTCTTTCAGGCTGAGCTGGAACCAGTCCCGGCAGGTGACCCGGTTGCCCGACCAGTTGTGAAAATACTCGTGACCGATAATGCTCTGGATATTGTAGTAATCCGCGTCGGTGGCGGTCTCCGGGCTTGCCAGCACGCAGGAGGCGTTGAAAATGTTCAGGCCCTTGTTCTCCATGGCCCCCATGTTGAAATCGTTGACCGCCACGATCATGAAGATGTCGAGGTCGTATTCCCGGCCGTAAGTCTCTTCGTCCCACTGCATGGCCTGCTTGAGCGAGGCCAGGGCGTGATCGCACTTGGCGCTGTTTTCCGCTTCGACAAAAATCTTCAGGGTGACTTCGCGGCCGGAGCGGGTGCGAAAGCGGTCTTCCTGACAGTGCAGGTCACCGGCCACCAGCGCGAACAGGTAACTGGGCTTGGGGAAGGGGTCCTGCCAGGTCACCCAGTGCCGGCCGTCCTCCAGCTCCCCCTGTTCGACCGGGTTCCCGTTGGACAGCAGTACCGGGTAGCGCGTCCGGTCGGCGACCAGCGTGGTGGTGAAACGCGCCATGACGTCGGGGCGGTCCGGGAAGTAGGTGATGCGGCGAAAGCCCTCGGCTTCGCACTGGGTGCAGAACATGTGGCCGGAGACGTACAGGCCTTCCAGCGCGGTGTTCCGGTCCGGGTGGATGCGGGTTTCGATTTCCACTACCGCGCCGTCGCGCGGATTGCTCAGCAGCAGTTGCTCGTCATCCCGCTGGTAGTCCGTATCCTTCAGCAGCGCACCGTCCAGGCGGATCGACACCAGTTCCAGGTCCTGGCCGTGCAGCTGGAGTATCCGCGGGTCGTCAGCGGCCGCCGGGTTGTGGCGGACCACCAGGCGGCTATGGACGCGGGTGGTACCGGGCTCCAGTTCAAAACGCAGTGCAACCTCGTCCACCAGGCAGGCCGGCGGCCGGTAGTCTTTCAGGTAGATGGTGCGCGGTGCCGACGCCGCGTTGTCCTTGGCAATGTCCGCCATAGTGTGCAGTTCCACGGTAAATGTCAGTGAGTGATTCCGGCCCTGATCGGGCCAGTGCATTGTAGGCAGACTCGGGCACTGCGCCTAGCGAAATATCAGGACAGTGTTCGCAGTGCGGCAAGGATGTCGTCGGGTTCCATGCGTTTTGTGTAGTCTTTGTCCACGTGCGCGGCGCGGATGATGCCGTCGCGGTCGATCACGTAGGTGGCGGGTACCGGCAGTTCATAGCGGTCATCACCGTTGGCGCCCGGCAGGTCGATGCCCCATTCCAGGTACAGCGGTCGCAGCGATTCGTGTACCGACATGACCAGGCCGTATTCATTCGCAACGCGATTCCCCGGATCGCTGAGCACATCGAATTCGAGATCCAGTTTTTCAGCGTGGGTCAGGGAGGCATCCGGTTTTTCCGGGGAAACCGCGATCAGCCGGGCGCCACAGGTGCGAATGTCCGGCAAGCACTGCTGCAGGGCGTTGAGTTCCAGGTTACAGAACGGGCACCAGGAACCGCGGTAAAAACTCAGCACCACCGGGCCGTCCGCGAGGGCTTCGCGAAGGCTCAGCGATCCACCGCGTACACTGGCGAGTACGAAGTCCGGCGCCGGGTCGCCGCTGGTCCTGGCGGCAGCGGCAACGCTGGATGACAGTAACTCCTGGAATGCGGCGCCTACGATAGCCTGTTGCTCTTCCGGCAGCGCGGATACGAACTCCTGCAGGGTCTGTTGGGTCTGTGCTGCGAGTGTGGGTTGTTCCATGGGTATCTCCATGTATGTTAACTAACTAATTTTGGCGGCTTTAAAAAAGGCTTACAGGGTATCCAGCCATTCCCGGGTACGGTTGACCATGGTTTTTACGACTTCAGGGTCCTTGAGCGCATTGGCGATCAGGCTCATACCCTGCAGGTTCGACACCAGCTGCAGCGCCAGCGCCCGGGCATCGGGTTTGCCCATGGCTTCAAACTGTTCCTGTACCCAGTCCAGCACCACCGCGATGAGATCAGTGGAGGACGGGTTCAGCGCCCCCTCGTAGTGGCTCAGCTCGTAGGACAGGGTGCCAAGGGGGCAGCCGTTTTCCGACAGCTCCCTGCGCACGGTCAGGGGGTAGTCGAGCAGGCACCGCAAACGGTCCTGCGGGTCATCGGCTTCGGAACACTGTTCCAGCAGTTGCCGGATCGCGTTGATGCGAATGTCGATGATGGATTTGCAGATGTCGTCCTTGGTTTTGAAATAGTAATAGACGTTGCCCAGCGGCACCCTGGAATCTTCGGCAATATCGGCCAGGGTCGTCTGCCGGAAGCCCTTGCTGAGGATAAGGCGGTCCGCAGAGCGTAGCAGGCGTTCGCGTTTGTCACTGGTCCTGGGCACAGCTCACGTCCAATTCAGTTGAACAACTAACTACAGTCTAGCGGTGTGTGGCGGGAAGTCAAGAGTCCCGGCCTGGTTACGCTGCGCAGTCCGGCGCATCATAGAGTAGGTGTTATCCGTTACGCAACCGCCAGGTACCGGTCCCGCTTACGGTTTTCCCACATGGCGCGGGCCAGCTCCAGCGCCTGGTCGGGCGTATCGGCCTTGCCCATCAGCTGCAGTGCGATGGCGGCGGTGCCGGTGATCGCGCCCACGCCGTATTCATCGTCGCGCTCGCCGCGCCACACCTGGGCCAGGCGCCGGATATCGAGGCTGGTTTCCTTCATGTGACGACGCGGGAACAGCGCCGGCCATTCTTCCTCCACCAGTTCGTCCCGGTGCACGCGCTGCACCAGGCAGGGGCTGTCCGGGTCGCGTTCGATTTCACCGCCTTCGCCCTTGATGACGGCCACGTTCGACTCGTTGAGCAACTGGGCGGCTTCCTGGTGCACCGGCCGGTAGCCCGGGTGGAAGATGCCCTGCATGACAAACGGGGCGTGGAAGGGATTGAGGCTGCGGGCCAGGGTGTGCACCGGTGAGCGCAGGCCCAGCAGCGGGCGCAGTTCGATGATCTGGTGCAGGCGCGGACACAGGAACTCGATATCCAGGTAGGCAAAGTGTTCACGACGCATCCGCTCGCAGGCTTCGGCAATCGAGCGGCAGGGGGGAATGCCGAGTTCGGCCAGTACATCGCGGGTATAGATGCGGCCGTTGGTATGACCGCTGGCCCCGTGCATGAACACGGTAGTGCCGTTTTCCGCCAGCAACAGTGTGGACAGGATGAACCAGGGCAGGTGACGGCGTTTGCCGGCATAGGAAGACCAGTCGAGGTCGACCGGCGGCGCATCGTCCGGGATCTCCAGCCAGTCGCGCGCCGCGCGCACGAACCCGGCCAGCTCCGGCGGCGACTCTTCCTTGACGCGCATCAGGATCAGGAAAGCGCCCAGCTGTTCCGGTTCCACCTCATCGTTAAGGATCATTCGCATGGCCTTGAAGGCTTCTTCCTCGGTCAGTGGGCGCGAGCCGTTTTTGCCTTTGCCGAGGATGCGGACGTACTCGGCAAAGGGGTGTTCTGTGTAGGCGGTTTTCTGCACCATAGTAGTTATCCTGGTCAATACGCGTCCGGCATAACCTCGCGCGTATCTGCCTGTAAAACTGCGCAGGAGCGGTCGCCTGACCGCGAAGGGGTTTGGACGTTGCCTTTAGCGGTCAGGCGACCGCTCCTGCGGGGAGGTTGAGGCGACAGTATATTGCGGGAGCCGGATACGAAAAAGCCCCGGAAACCGGGGCTTTTTCAGGAACAGGAACGTCCCGCGGTCAGTCATCACCACTGAAGGCTGCCAGCAGCTGCAACAGGCTGAGGAACAGGTTGTAGATGCTGACGTACAGCGTAATGGTCGCCATGATGTAGTTGGTTTCGCCGCCGTGGATGATGGCGCTGGTCTGGTACAGGATCAGGCCCGACATCAACAGGACGAACATGGCGGAAACCGCCAGCGACAGCCCCGGCATGGAGAACAGCGCCGCCGCGATACCGGCCAGGAACGCCACCAGGATACCCACCATCAGGAAGGCGCCCATGAAGCTGAAATCCTTGCGGCTGGTCAGGGCATAGCCGGACAGGCTGAGGAAGATCACGCCGGTGCCACCCAGCGCCGTCATGATGATCTGGTCACCGTTGGGCAGGCCGGCGTACATATTCAGGATCGGCCCGAGCGTATAGCCCATGAAACCGGTCAGGGCGAAGACGAACACCAGCCCCATGGCGCTGTCACGGAAGCGCGTGGTCAGGAACAGCAGTCCGAAATACCCGGCAAAGGTAATCAGCATGCCCGGGTAGGGCAGGTTCAGCGCCATTGATACACCGGCCGTCAGCGCACTGAACAGCAGTGTCATTGACAAAAGTATATAGGTATTACGGATTACCTTGTTGGTCGACAGCACCGAAGGCTGCGAACGGGTAACCGTGCTCGCCAGTCTAGTCATAGGGTCTTGATCCGCGTTTACATGAACTTAACGGAATTATAACAGTTCCGCGCGGTTTGACGAGACATCCGGAACAAAGTTCCCGCCGGCCCGCTGCCCGCGGAAAAGGGGGCAGAGGGAATATTGGTTAATTCCTCCGTCCCCTTTACTTTCGTTCCGGTGCTTCCGTAGCGGGTGCAACTTCGTTTATCCTTAGCCACTTAGCGCTCGGAGAGGTGACTGAGCGGTTGAAAGTACCGGTCTTGAAAACCGGCGAGGGTTTACGCCCTCCGAGGGTTCGAA
>DRQL01000198.1 GCA_011371465.1 Gammaproteobacteria bacterium
GACTTCCGGCACTCGCGTGTGATGGACCACTCGGCCATCGAGGCGGTCGATACGCTGGCGGAACGTTACCTGAATGCCGGCAAGACGCTGCACCTGCGTCACGTCAGCCCGGAGTGCCGCCAGCTGCTGCACAAGGCCGGTGACCTGGTCGAGGTGAACGTGCTGGAAGATCCACGCTACCACGTAGCGGTCGATGAACTGGCCTGAAGCCGGCCTCATGTAACAGAATATTCTCTCCCTACATTCCCGGGCAGGTGAACAACGCGGTAACCGGCGTCACAAACCTCAGGCGGCATCAAGGAGAGCCACGGAGCCGGCTCGCGGGCGGACTCCATCTCCAGTGCTCCCGCCCGCAAGGGGAGGGCACGCTGCATCCGGCCCCGGGCCGGGTAACGGGAACGACTATGTCAGATTCAGAACGCATCACCGGTTTCAGGGATATGAAACTGGCCGCCCCCCTTTTACAGGCCATCGAAGACATCGGCTACGAACAGCCTTCCCCCATCCAGGCGCAAAGTATCCCGGTACTGCTGGAAGGCCGCGACCTGCTCGGCCAGGCACAGACCGGGACCGGTAAAACCGCCGCTTTCGCCCTGCCGCTGCTGTCACGCCTGGATCTGCGCCGCCGCGAACCCCAGTTGCTGGTGCTGGCGCCGACCCGTGAACTGGCCATCCAGGTCGCCGAGGCCTTCCAGACCTATGCACGGCACCTGAAAGGTTTTCATGTGCTGCCGATCTACGGGGGGCAGTCCTACGAAGTCCAGTTGCGCCAGTTGCGGCGGGGTGTACACGTGGTGGTGGGCACGCCGGGACGCGTCATGGACCACATGCGCAACGGCAAGCTGAAACTGGACCGCCTGCAGGCGCTGGTACTCGACGAAGCCGACGAGATGCTGCGCATGGGGTTTATCGACGATGTCGAATGGGTGCTGGAGCAGACACCGGATACCCGCCAGATCGCACTGTTTTCGGCCACTATGCCGAAAGTGATCCGCAAGGTCGCTGAACGGCACCTGAGCAAGCCGGCCATCATCCGCATCGAGCAGAAAACCGCCACCGCCGAGACCATCCGCCAGCGCTACTGGCCGGTGAGCGGCCTGCACAAGCTGGACGCGCTGACGCGCGTGCTGGAAGCCGAGAACTTCGATGCCATGCTGGTATTCGTGCGCACCAAGACCGCGACCGTGGAACTGGCCGAGAAACTGGAAGCGCGTGGCCACGCCTGCGAAGCGCTCAACGGTGATATTCCGCAGAACATGCGCGAGCGCATCGTCGAGCGGCTGAAAAACGGTCAGCTGGACATTCTGGTTGCGACCGATGTGGTGGCGCGCGGACTGGACGTCAAGCGCATCAGTCATGTCATCAATTACGACATCCCGACGGATGTCGAAGCCTATATTCACCGTATCGGCCGCACCGGCCGGGCCGGCAAGACCGGCGACGCCATCCTGTTCGTGGCGCCGCGCGAGAAGCGGTTGTTGCGTGCCATCGAAAAGACCATACGCCAGCCTATCGAACCCATGCAGATGCCGACGGCCAAAGATATCAATGTGCAGCGTGTGCAGCGTTTCAAGGAGCGGGTACGCGATGCGCTGGCGGACGACCGTAACGAGCTGTTCTACCAGTTGCTGACCGAAGTGCAGCAGGAAGAAAGTGCCGAGCCGCTGGAGATCGCGGCAGCACTGGCTGCGATGCTGCAGGGTGATGAACCCCTGCTGCTTTCTGAAAAACCGCAGCGGGCGCCGCGCGAGGAGCGCGCCGGTCGCAAGTCGGAAGGCGACCGGAAACGCCCGCCCAAAGGCCGCAAGGCGCCGGCTTCAGACCAGGCGCGGCCGCTGAAAGGGCACCCGGAGGTCGAGATGATGCGCTTCCGTGTCGAGGTCGGCTACCAGCACGACGTCAAGCCCGGCAACATCGTCGGCGCCATTGCCAACGAAGCGGAGCTGGACAGCGAGTACATCGGCCATATAGAAATCTATGACGAGTATTCCACCGTGGACCTGCCCGCCGGTATGCCCAAGGAAACCTTTTTCGCGCTGAAAAAGGCGCGCGTCGCGCAGCGCCGGCTGGATATCAGCGTGGCCGGTGAGCCGGCACCGGCCAGAAAACGCAAGCCGCTTTCCTTCCAGTCGAAAAAGAAAGCCAAAACCGGCGCCAAACGCAAGGGCAAGCCGGCAGGCGGTGAACGTGTGAAAAAGAAAACCGGCAAAAAGTCCGGGAAAAAAGCCAGGGACCACTAACCGCTGAGCGTATGCCTGAAGGTCCGGAAATCAAGCGCGCAGCCGACGAGATTGCAGCGGCCATCGGCGGTCGGCGGGTGAGCCGGGTGTGGTTTGCCTTCCGCCGCCTGCAGCGGTACAGCCGGCAACTGGCCGGTAGCCGGGTGCTGGACGTAACCGCGCGCAGCAAGGCGATACTGACCCGTTTCGATAATGGCCTGACCCTGTACAGCCACAACCAGCTCTATGGTCGCTGGCTTGTGCTGCCCGCGGGCGGGTATCCCGCCACTTCCCGCTCACTGCGCCTGGCCATTCATACCCGGGATGCCATGGCCCTTCTGTACAGTGCCTCGTCCATCGACGTGTTGAAAACCGACCGTCTTGACCGGCACCCCTACCTGGGTACGCTGGGTATCGAGTTGCTGGCGGACGATACCCGGCCGGAAGAGGTCGTAGCGCGCTTCGAGGACCGCCGGTTTCACCGCCGGCAGCTGATGGGCCTGTTACAGGACCAGCAATTCATTGCCGGCATGGGCAATTACCTGTGCTGCGAGGCGCTGCATGTCAGTGGCGTGCACCCCGGCGCACGACTGGCCGATCTCGACCGGACAGCGCGCCGGCGTCTGGCGAAAACCTGTCTCGATCTGACCCGGCAGAGCTACCGGACCGGCGGGATCACCAACCGGATCGGTCGCGCGAAAAAACTGCGCAGCGCGGGCGCAGCCTTCGAGGCATACCGTTTCCACCTGTACCGGCGTGCGGGCTTGCCCTGTTACCGCTGCGGCAGCGCCATCGTCAAGGAACGTTTTTCCGGCCGGACAGGATACCGGTGCCCGGTTTGCCAGGTGGAGCCGCATCGGCAAACGGGGTGCCGTTCCTGACCCCGGCGCAGTAGCGGAAATCGAACCGCTACGACCACCGCTGCCAGTCCGTCCGGGTGTGACCGCTTATTGCTTGTCCATCGAGCAGAGATAGGGTTTCGCCATCAGGGCAACGATCAGGAAAACACCGCCGTATACCAGGCTGCCCAGCGAGATGGAATTGAGCACGGCCTCGGCCGCGTTCCGGTCCTGCAGGCTGCTGTATTCGCCGGCGATGATGAAATACAGAACGACGGCAAATACCAGCACACTCAGGGCTACATTGCCGAGCAGGAAGGCGAGTACACGACAGGATTTTTTCTTGGACATGTTCTGCTCCACTACAGGTTTGAAATGATGCAGGTACCTTAGCGGGGTGTGTGGGGCGGGTATTTGACCCACATCAAATAAGTGGGTATTTATATTATAATATAAGAAGAAAGCTGTTCAGCGTATCGGGCGGGGGAGTGCTCGCAGTCGCTGCGCGAGCGGCGCCGGGGCTCGACCCTGGCTACCCGGATACGGTATAAAAAACCCTGATTTGTCTGTTCAAGGATGCCCGAGTATGAAAAGAATGCCGCTGCTGAAAACCGCCATGACCCCTTTTCCCTATTCCGTCGACCTGGAAGCTTCTTTTGAAGAGGCCAGCGAGTTGATGGGGCGGCACAATGTGCGCCACCTGCCGGTGACCAGCGACCATAGCGTGGTGGGGGTCATCACGGACCGGGACATGACCTCCGCCATGAACCTGCGTTCTTCACCCGGGGATCCGGTTGGCCTGAGTGTGCGGGACCTGTACATGCCCGACCCGTACATCGTCAGTGTCGATGAACCGCTCGACAACGTGCTGCTGACCATGGCGGAGCGGCATATCGGTTCGGTCATTGTCACCAAAGCCGGCAAACTGGCCGGTATGTTTACGGCCGTGGATGCCTGCCGCAGCTATGGCGAATTCCTTCGTGAGTACTTTCCACGCCCGGACGGTAACGCGGTCGCCTAGTGACCACCGTGACCGTGCGGCCGTATGCGCAGCGTGACGAGGCACGGTTGCGCACCATTGCCCTGCAGAACTTCATTGAGCAGGTTCAGGTGGGGCAGGCGGCGGATGCGGAAGACCCCGCCGCCCAGTCATACCTGGCGCACATCATCCGGATAGCGGAGGGTGACAGGGGCGTTCTCCTGGTTGCGGAACAGGGGCAGCAGCTGATTGGTTTCGTCTGCCTCACCGCTCCCGCCGGTACTGCGGAGGGGCAGGAGGGGCAGGAGGGGCAGGAGGCGTATGCCTTTATGTCCGACCTGTTTGTCGTTCCCGCATCCCGCAACCAGGGGGTTGGTTCGCTGCTGATCCGGGAGGTCGAGCAGTGCGCGCGTGAAATGGGCGCCGGGCACATTGCCCTGCGCGTCGCGGCCGGTAATACGGCTTCCCGGCATTTCTACGGGAATAAACGCTACCTGGAAAAATTCGTGGTGATGTCGAAGGCAATTGACGACGCTTGACGCAGCGTGGCCGCGACTGCGTACACGGCGTTACCTGAAAAATATATCAATGGTCGGGTTTTCGAAATGGCGTTCCAGTCGACGGTTATAGCGGGCGATGGAGATCACCATGAAACCGGCCGCGATCAGGAACGTTGCGACGATGATCGACAAAAGCGGTGGATATACCACCAGTAGTATGCCGGCCAGAACAAGAACGATACCTGTGATCATCTGCTTTCCTCTTTAATTGCTGGTTTCACTGGCTACATGGGTGCAGTGACGCCGCTTTGCAAGGTATCCGGCGGGAACGTTTGCCTGAACAGACCGGTCGAAGTGGATACGGGGAACCTGTTGACCCAGGTCAAATCCTCCCCGCGAGCAGCGGGTTATTTTAGCTGTGGGCAATGCGCAACTGCGGCCCGCCGCAAACAGGAGGGAAGCGAACCATGATCTGCCGGCACCCCGACTGCCTGGGGCACTATGATTTCGACAGTATTGCGCACTATGCGAAGCAGCGCTTCGTGGAGGGGCGTTCCACGGTATCGTTGCTGGCGGAGGCCGGGTCGGAACGCGAAAAGGAAGAGATTGCCCTGGTCTCCCTGCTCGATGTGGAAGACGAGCAGATCCGGGACCTGGAACTCCACTGCCGCTACAGCAGCCAGTGCAAGGTGCTGGATTGCCGGGACAGGCTGAGAAAGCTGATCGAGGAAGAACTTTCGGTAGAATGGTAGTATAGCCTGCTTGCTGCGCCCGGGTCAGGAGGGGCGCAGTGGTTGATGGTCCCATAACAGGAGATTGCGTATGATCAGACAGAAGGTGATTCATCCGTTGAACGTGGCTGCAGGTGCCCTGTTTACAGTTTCCCTTGCGAATGCCACTGCGGTGGGTGCCGCTGAAAACCCGTTCAGCATGACGCCGCTGGCCGGTGGTTACCTGGTGGCCGCAGAGGGCAAGTGTGGTGCGGGCAAAGCCAAAGGCCGTGAAGGCAAGTGTGGCATGGCACGCATGGACGCGGATGGTGACGGCAAGGTCAGCAAGGAGGAATTCATGCACGGACACGAAGCCATGTTTGAACAAATCGACCGGAACCACGATGGCATGATCGACGCGGACGAGCGCGAGGCCCACATGAAGAAAAAGCGCGGCTTTATGAAAGACGGAAAATGCGGCGAAGGGAAGTGCGGCGGCCCGCGGTAGTTTCGCAGCGGCTATTCCAGTGCTTTCCGGATCAGCGGCAGCAGTGGCTCCGGCAGCCGGATCGCGCCTGACAGGGCAAATTCCCGGCCCTGTTCCGTCATCTTGTTCCAGGTCCGGCGGATGATGCGGAGCCATTTCTCCTCGTCGTAATCCGGGTGGCTGTCGGCAAAGGCCTGCAGGTAGTGTTCGATGAACACCAGCGCGGCAACGTCTTCCAGCGCCTGGGTGTCCGGGTTGTTCTTCAGATCTTTCTTTCCGATCGCCAGTTTGACGCGTTGTATGAAGGCGTCGGGATAGCCGGCCTGCGCCAGCAGCCCGGCCGCGGTCCCGGCGTGAAAGTCATACAGCTGTGAACGCCACTGGTGGTAGCCCTTGCGGTTCATCGGGTAGGCGTCACGGGGAGACTTCCAGCGCTGGATATGTTGCGCGCGCACGGCCAGCCGGACGGCGTCGTCGGCATTCGGCCGGTAACGTTCGAGCATGTCCGACATGCGGCGGGAGTACAGCAGCTCTTTCGGGTATTGTTCGCCGTGGTCGGAAACCAGGTTCGGGTCTGCGGCGTTCGCAGCGTCGATCAGGGCAACAGCTTTTTCGAAGGCTTGTGGATCAGGTGACATGTGTTTTTCCCGGGAGTGTGAAAGCGTACTGTCTGCGTGTGCCCTGGCCGACTTCCGTGGTGGAAGCCGTCAGCCGTGCTGATTGTCCGGTTTACCCCGCTTCATTGTCAATGTCATCCGGGTCTTCTTCCTCGCCTTCATCACACTCATTTTCCCAGCTGTAGGTTTTCTGTGCCGGTGCCGGATCACGGTGGCGGAGCAGGAAGGCCAGCACCGTGCCGGTGGCAGCCCCGAAAAAATGTGACTCGAAGGAAATCTCCGGCCGGGTTGGGAAGATACCCCAGATCATGCTGCCGTACAGGAAGAAGACAATCATGGTGAGCGTAATGGCCCGCCGGTCCCGGCGCAGGATACCGATGACCAGCAGGAAAAACAGCACGCCGAAGGTCAGGCCGCTGGCGCCGATGTGATACGCCGGGCGTGCGAACAGCCAGACTCCCAGGCCGGAAGCGAGATACACGGTGGTGATGACGATTTTTGCCGACCTGGGGTAACCGTAGAGCAACGCCGTACCCAGGATGAGGATGGGCGGGGTATTGGCGAACAGGTGGGACCAGGAGCCGTGG
The DNA here is from genome assembly GCA_011371465.1 of Gammaproteobacteria bacterium. Lineage (GTDB taxonomy): Bacteria > Pseudomonadota > Gammaproteobacteria > DSM-19610 > DSM-19610 > Thiogranum. The sequence goes on from DRQL01000198.1 coordinate 6,939, forward strand.
ATCAGTGGCCCGACCAGGATGCCGACGAGACTACCGGGCTGCAGCGGGAAGACGCCATAGCGCGCCAGGTCCAGATGAAACAGGACCTCCACGCCCCGGATAATCCACAGCAGTATAGTGAAGGCCATCGTCAGGCGAAAAGCGTGCCGCCAGCGGGCGCGGTCCTCTGCGGGGTTGGTGTCCGGGTACATACCCGTCTAATATTAGCTGCCTGGTACGGCAATGAACATGTGTGTTCACACGACTCGATCACAGGGTAACGACTATGCGTTGGAAAGGCCGGCGAACCAGCCGTAACATCGAGGACCGGCGCGGCGCCTCTTCCGGGGCTTTTGCCGGGATGGGCGGTGCCGGCCGTGGTGGGCTGCTCCGCCTGCTGCCCCTGCTGCTGCGCTTCCTCGGTGTCAAGGGCACGATTGTGGTGGTGCTGGGGCTGGTTGCCTACAGTTTTTACACCGGTGGCGATCTGCCCGGGCTGTCCGGTGTGTCGACCGGGACGGTCCCGGCGGGTGGCGGCAGCGCAGCAACCGGAACCGCTGTACAGGAGAGCGCCCGGGAACAGGAAACGTCGCGCTTTGTTGCTGTCGTGCTGGCGGACACCGAGGAAGCCTGGCAGAGTCTGTTTGCCGCGCAGGGAAAGCGTTACCAGGAGCCGAAGCTGGTGCTGTACCGGAACGCGGTGCGTTCCGGCTGCGGCATGGGGCAGGCCGCGATGGGGCCCTTCTACTGCCCGGCAGACCGCAAAGTCTACCTGGACCTGGGTTTCTTTGATGAACTGCGCGAACGCCACGGTGCACCGGGTGATTTTGCCCAGGCGTACGTGATCGCGCATGAAATCGGTCACCACGTGCAGACCCTGCTGGGTATTTCCGCGCGGGTTCAGAAACAGCAACGGGGCCTGGGCAAGGTGGAAGCCAACCGGTTGTCGGTGCAGCAGGAACTGCAGGCGGACTGTTTCGCGGGGATCTGGGCCAACAATGCCGACCGTTCCCGGCAGTTGCTGGAGGCGGGGGATATCGAGGAAGGGCTGACTGCGGCCAGCGCCATCGGCGACGACCGTCTGCAGCGGGAGGCCGGCGGGTATGTCCGCCCGGAGACCTTTACCCACGGTAGTTCCGCGCAGCGGGTACGCTGGTTCAGAACCGGGCTGGAAAAAGGTTCACTGGAAGCCTGCGATACCTTTGCCGCGCAGTAAGTCTCACTTTCATCCTCCAGGTCACACGCCTGACCGCCTGTCCCGGGTCGGCAACGACAAGGCGGGTACGATCGAAATCAACCCAGGCGGCGAACATCGCCTGGGCGCGGAGTACCGGGTGCAGCCGTTGTAGGTGCCCCTGTTTCCAGGCAGAGCGGGATGCCAACCGGTCCCGGGGCATCCGGTAATGCGCAGCAGGCCGCCAGCACGGATAGTGCAGCAAGCACCAAAACGAGTTTAAGGATTTTTGACATTTCCTGCGCCCTGTATATCACAGACCAATCCTCTCTGGCATGAGTCCGAGTACTTGTACCGCTCCGATTCACCTGTATGGGCCGAGTGACACTTCAGGAGTTCCGTCATGCGGATCTGCACACCATGTCAGCAACCGCCCGGTATGGCTCAGAAAATATGGGTCCAATGTTCGCCGGACTCATGCCACAGAAGATTCCTGTTCAGCAAGGCTGTAGCAAGGCTGATGCCAATGTGGAGGGAGAA